>RFGQ01000254.1 GCA_003695865.1 Gemmatimonadota bacterium
GGCCCGCCGGGGCTTATGCCCCGAGGGACCTGGGCCGGCTCAGAAGACCGTCTCGCGCTTCCTCAGCACGAACAGGCCTTCGTTGCCCGACGTCACGATGACGACGCCGCTCTCGAAGAACGGATAGTTGCTCCACGACCCCCCGAAGCCCGGCGTGTTGGTGCCGTAGGGGACGGTGTCGAAATACGCCACCTCCTTCGGCTCCAGCGGGTTCGAGATGTCGATGATCCGCAGCCCAGCCTGATAGTCCGACTGGTACATCAGGTTCCCGCGGATGTAGAGGTTGTGATCCGTGGCCGACGTCGTGCCCAGGTACTCGCCGACGAGCTGCGGGTCGTCCAGGTCGGAGACGTCCCAGATGAGCGTGCGCGTGCGCTCGACCTTGCCCTGGAGCTCATCCAGCTCGTCGTCCATGAAGAAGTAGTGCTGGTCTTCGGTGAGCCAACCCTGGTGCGCGTAGCCGACGTTCGGATACGTCGGCGCGGCGATCGGCACCGGGTTCTCCTTGTCGGTCACGTCCGCGATCGAGAGCGCCGTCTCGTTCGCGTTGAAGCAGACCTCGCGGCCCTGGTAGTCCGCGTCGGGGCCACGGTAGACCACGCACTGTGCGTCGTGCGTGTAGCCGGTGCCCTGGCGCCCGGTCTCGGGATGCGCGAAGCAGCCCGCGAACGTCGGGTTGAGCGGATCCTGGATGTTGATGATGTGCGATCCGCCGCCGCAGGTCTCGCCGCCGGCACGGTTGCCCACCGTGTAGGCGAAGCCGGTCTCTTCGTTGATCACGATGTTGTGGACGCTCGACACGCCATCGTAGTGGGCGTCTTCGGTGAACTCGATCGGCTCACCCGCGAAGTCGCGCAGCTTCGTCAGGTCCATGATCTGCACGCCGTGGCCCGGCGCGCCGTCGGCCACGATGAAGACGTGGTTCTTGTAGACCTTCATGTCGCGCCAGGTGG
Source organism: Gemmatimonadota bacterium (assembly GCA_003695865.1). GTDB lineage: Bacteria > Gemmatimonadota > Gemmatimonadetes > Longimicrobiales > Gaopeijiaceae > J028. Next base: position 954 of record RFGQ01000254.1, read on the forward strand.
AGGGCTGCGTGCCCTCCGTGCGCGTCAGGTTGCCCACGTAGACCGGGTTGGCCGGGTCGCTGATGTCGACGAACGACGTGCCGTCGAGGCGCCCGACGATCGCGTACTCCTTGCCCGTCTCGGGATCCGTCCAGCCCCAGATGTCGTTCAGGCGCACGCCCCGGCCGCCGCCGATGGCGCTCACCGGCAGGAACGAGACCAGATCCACGTCGCCGCAGTCCCAGCCGGCCGCGTTGCCGCCCGTGCAGGCCACCTCGCCGCCGGTCACGGGGTCCATGCCCTCGGGCGGGCTCGCCAGCGTGGCCGCCAGGCGGGGCTCCTCGCCCGCCTCGAAGACCGCGGCGAGGCCGGCGCCGTTGTCGGCGCCGGTGAGCCCGGCCACGACCACGCCCTCGGCCGCGGCGATCGCCTGGCCGAACGAGGCGCGGCCCGCCACCGGCGAGGCGACCTTGCGCACGCCGGTGACGCCGCCCTCGCCGTGCTCGAACACGTAGATCACGCCCGATCCGCGGCCGGCGCGGGGCGAGCCGACCCACAGCTCACCGCCGTTCCACGCCATCGCGGCGCCGAACACGTCTCGGCGGGCGCCGTCGAAGGGCACGAGCTTGCCGTGCGGCTCGAAGCTCTCACCGTCCACGCGGTACGAGTACACCGCTCCGGCGCCGTGCAGGGGTGAGCCGACGAGGAGCACTCCGTCGCGCACCAGCAGAGCGGCGCCGAACGCGTTACCGCGCTCCCCGTCGTCGGGCGTGATCGTGCCCGCCGGCGTCCACGCGTCGCCGTCGCGGCGGAAGGCGAACACCGTGCCCGTGCCGTCCTGGCGGGGCGCGCCGACGAAAGCGAGGTCGCCCGCCAGGGCGATCGCGCCGCCGAACTGCGCGCCGGCGCCCAGGCCTTCGGCCTCGAGGCGGCCGGCCTCCACCCAGGTGCCGCCGTCCCGGCGGAAGACGAGCACCGCGCCCTTCTGGTTGTCCTGCCGCGGGGCACCCACC
>RFGQ01000255.1 GCA_003695865.1 Gemmatimonadota bacterium
GATCCAGGCTCTCGAGGATCAGCACCTGGGCGACGCGGTGACTGGCCTGCTCGGCTCCGAAGGCCCCGGCGGCGTCGAGCATCCGAACGAGTCGGCGTCCGGCCGCCTGCAGTGCCGTGGTTCTTTCGCGAAGCTCCGCCTCGCGTCCCCGGAGGCCGAGCGGTGTCGCTACCGATTCGTAGGTCATCGCCCGCTGGAGTGCCTCGCCGAACCGATCGTCCAGGGCGGGGCGGACAGCGGCCTCGACCGCGTCCACGAGTCCGGCGGGAAGGCTGTCGGCCTCTCGCTGGATGTAGGCCCGTGCCTCGTCGACGCGGGTGAGGACGGCGTCGAGCGGTGCGACGTTCCAGGTTGGGCGGCCACCCGCGACGCCCGGCCCGGGTGGGGGGGCGCCGGGCATGGCCGTGAAGATTCCCAACGCGGAGGCCTGCTCGAGCGCGGTGCGGATACGCTCCAGGTTGTCTGAAAGGCGTATGGCGCCGCCCTCACGCACGAGCACGGGCACTCCTAGCTCTGCGGCAAGCTCGCGTCCCCGCTGCTCGAGCGTAGCGAGCTGCGCGCCGCGCACCTCATTCATCGCTTGACGCACCCGCAAGCCGAGTGCGAGCCCGCTGACGACGTCCGTTTCAGGGAGCGAGTCGAGAACGGCCTGATAGCGTTCCCCGAGCGGAGCTTCAGGATCGAACCAGAAGGCTTCGGTCTCTCCGACGGCCGCCGCGAGCGCGGCGACCTGCCCGCGCAGCACGAAGAAGACCGAGTCCCCCTTCACCTCTCCGGATCGCAGCGCGACAAGAGTACGCGACACAGCTTCGAGGGATCGTCCGATGTCCTCATAGCCCGCAGTCATCTCGGCCCGCGCTGCCCGCGCGAGGCCCCCTGAGAGGTCCGGCAGGTCGCGGCGGGTGAGCGGTGGTACGGCGGCCTGACGGAGCGCGGCCGGGAAGTAGCCTCGTGCGGGCGAAGCCCGGTCTGCGAGCACATCGCCGTAGACGAACGAGACCGTTTCACGCAGCGCGGAGACGTCTCCTTCTCCCACCTCGGCGATGCTGTTGAAGCGATCGATCGATCGCGTGAGCGCGTGCGTGTGGTCGAGCAGTCGCTCCAGGCGTTGCCCGGGCGGCAGCAGGGAATCGCGTGGGCCACTCGGCAGCGAGTCGTAGCGGCGCACCAGGTCTTCGGCGCGGACCACGAGCCCCTGCCGTACCGACCGGAGGAGGATCTGCTGGATCGCGTCCCCAAGCGCCTCGCTCACGTCACCGTGGAGCGGGCTGAGCAGGGACGCTGGCACCCGCAGCGTTGCGGCCCGCTGCCCCGGAATCCTCGCGAGCTGATCGAAGAGCGGTCGTACGTCGAGTGCCTCGAACACCTCGGTGGAGGCTCCCGGCATACTTGCGCGCACCTCGTCGAGGTCGCGTGCCACGTGCTCGAGCAGCCCTTCGAGCTCGTTCGCCTGGCGGTCCAGGGCGCGCGCTCCGGTCACGAGGCCGAGCGGGGCGAGGACGGCGACGGCGGCGGATGTTAGCTGGAGCGTTCGTACCGCGCGCCCGCGCGCGAGCAGCCCAGCCCGCAGCGGGCGTGCCAGCCCCGCTTCGGCGGGAAGCACGCGCTGCACCAGTTCGTCGGCGAAGAGCGTCGTGCTTCCGGCCCGGCCCGTGAAGTAGATGCCCCGTAGCAGCAGTTCGGGGTCGCCCGGGGTTTCACGGAGCATCTGAGCGACGAAGGCCCCCAGAGGCGCGCGGAGCCGGTCCAGCGCCGACACGAAGCGTAGGGCCTTCCCGGCCTCCGGGCCGGCGAGCCCGGCCGCGCCGGCCTCCGTGAGGACGGTCAGGACCTGCTCCTGCACCTCCTGGAGCCCCTCGTCGACCCACGTCGGGTCGAAGCGCGTCTCCGCGGTGAACGGGCACGACCATCCGAGGACGCTGCGGCGCGCGGGGGCAGGCAC
>RFGQ01000256.1 GCA_003695865.1 Gemmatimonadota bacterium
CGGGGCCGAGGGGCTCGAGCAGCTCGATCGCGCCGACGAAGCACACGCGCACGCCCTGCGCCGGCAGCGCTTCGGGTTCGGTGGGCGTGGCGCCGGTGAGGCGCGCGAAGAGGCCCGCAGCGGCGTCGAGGTCGGGCACGGCCACGCCGATATGATGCACCGCGTGGGCGGGCATGGAACCCTCCGGGGTTATATTGGACAGTCGGTGCGGAGCGCAGAGCGGACCGCGCCGGAGACCGAGTGGCGTCAGGGTATCGGGGGCCACGGACGACGACAAGGAGATCCCATACGATGAGTGCGAACGGAACCGTCCTCGAGGTGACCGATCAGAACTTCGCGGACGAGATCGAGAACGGACAGGGGCTGGCGATGGTCGACTTCTGGGCGACCTGGTGCGGCCCGTGCCGCATGGTTGCGCCGATCGTCGAGGAGCTGGCCGGGGAGTACGCCGGCAAGGGCGTGAAGGTGGCCAAGCTCGACGTCGACAACAATCCGCAGCTCACGGCGCGATTCGGTGTCCGCTCGATTCCGAGCATCCTGTTCTTCAAGGATGGAAAGCACGTCGACACGGTGATCGGCGCGGTGCCGAAGACCGTGCTGGAGTCGAAGATCAACGAGTACCTGTGAGCCGGGGCGCCGGCCCTCACGGCGCGGCTCCCGACAGCGCGAACGCCCTCCGGGTTCGGTCCGAGCCCGGAGGGCGTCGTCCGTTCCGGGCGGGCGTTTCGAGGCCCGGTCGGGGGCCCTAGCTTGGCCGCCATGGGAACCCTGTACGTGGTGGCCACGCCCATAGGCAACCTCGAAGACCTCTCGGCGCGCGCGGCCCGGGTGCTGCGCGAGGCCGACCGCGTCTATGCGGAGGATACCCGGCGCACGCGGGTGTTGCTCGAGCATCTGGGAGCCGCCACGCCGATGACGTCGCTCCACGGACACAACGAGGCCTCGCGCCTCGACGAGGCGCTCGCACGGCTCGCCGAGGGCGGCACGCTGGCGCTGGTGAGCGACGCCGGGACGCCGGCGGTGTCCGATCCCGGCGAGCGCCTGGTGGCCGCGGCCGCAGCGGCGGGCCATGCGGTGATACCGGTGCCCGGCCCCTCCGCCGTGCTGGCCGCGCTCGCCGCCTCGGGTCTGCCGGCGGTTCCGTTCACGTTCAGGGGCTTCGTGCCCCGCCGCGGACGCGCGCGGACGGCGTGTCTCGAGGCGTGTGCCTCGGCCGAAGAGACGACCGTGCTGTTCGAATCGCCCGAGCGCCTCACGGATCTGCTCGCAGCACTCGAGGCGGCCTGCGGGTCGGATCGGAGGGTGACGGTGGCGCGCGAACTCACGAAGGTGCATGAGGAGTTCGTGCGAGGAACCCTTGCGGAGGTGCGGTCTTATTACGAAGAGCACCACCCGAAGGGAGAGGTCACGTTGGTGCTGGCGCCGGCCGAGGGGCTGCCCGAGGACGAGGTCGACGCGGGCGCGGCCGAGGCTCTGGCGGGCGCCCTGCTCGCCGAAGGCCTGAGCCCCAGCCGGGCGGCGCGCGAGGTGAGCCGAAGGC
>RFGQ01000257.1 GCA_003695865.1 Gemmatimonadota bacterium
CCGCCGGGCTGTCGGCGCCCATGGCCGCCGAGGTCCTTCGTGGCATGGCGGCCGGCTGGACCGAGCAGGCACTCCTGGCGCTGCTCGACGCGGAGTTCGGCGGCCCCGAGGCGCTCGACGGATTCGTCGTCCGCCCGGGGGAGGCCGGCCGCAGCGACCGCGCGCGCGCGCTGGGCGTGCCGCTCAGCGTGCACGTGGGGGCGGGTACGGTACCCGGCGTGGCCGTGACGTCGGCCGTGCGCGCGCTCCTGGTGCGCTCGGCCGCGCTGGTGAAGCCGGGCCGGGGCGACGTGGTCCTGCCCGTCCTGTTCGCGCGGGCGCTCGCCGACGTCGACGCCGACCTGGCGGCCTGCCTGGCCGTGATCTACTGGCCGCACCCCGGCCCGGAGGGCGAGGCCGGGACGCCCGTGCCTGCCACCGGCGCCGCTTCTGCGTCGGGCGGCGCGGCCCCTTCGCTCTCCGGGCCCGAAGCCGAGGCGGTCTCGGCCGCCGACGTGGTCGTCCGACGAGACCGTCCAGCGCGTGCGCGCCCGCGCGCCCGCGACCACCCGGGTGGTTGCCTATCATCACCGCGTGAGCTTCGCCGTCGTGCTCTCCGAGGCGCTCGACTCGCCCCCGGGGCCCGCCGCGGCCTGCGCGCGCGCGGTCGCGACGTTCGACCAGCGCGGCTGCGTCTCGCCCCAGTGCGTCTTCGTCGAGGCCGACTTCGAGCGCGCCGCCGTTTTCGCCGAAGCGCTGTGCGACGCCCTCGCCCTGGAAGAGGCGGCGCGCCCCCGCGGCCCCCTGCCCCCGGCAGCGGCGTCGGAGCTTCACCAGGCGCGGGGCGCCGCCGAGCTGCGCGCCGCGGCGGGCGAGCCGGTTCGGGTGCTCCCCGAGACCGTCGAGGCATGGACGGTCGTGGTCGACGAGGCCCCACCCGAGTTGGTGGGGCTGAGCGAGAGGTTCGTGCGCGTCGTCCCGGTCGAGGGGCCCGACCAGGTCGTGGGTCGGCTGCGCCCGCTGGCGCGTCACCTCCAGACGGTCGCGGTCGCCGGGTCACCCGCACGGCGGGACGCGCTGGCCGGCCGACTGGGCGCGATCGGCGCCTCGCGGGTGACGACGCTCGAGCGGGCGCCGTGGCCGCCGGCCTGGTGGCACCACGACGGCTTCGGGCCGCTGGAGGTGCTGGTGCGGTGGACGGACCTGGAGGGCTGAGGCCGCGCGGGTCCGGAC
>RFGQ01000258.1 GCA_003695865.1 Gemmatimonadota bacterium
AGCGACACGACCGCGACCGCCGACACGACGGGCGCGCGCAGCAGCATGCGGGCACCGTACCGCAGGTCCTTCCCCAGCTCGCCCATCCCGCGCCTCCCCGATCGAAGTCCGCCGACGAGGCACCGTACGGGCCGCGACACCGGCGGGTTTCGCCCGGCCGCAGGCTTCCCCGCATCCCTCGGCGTCGGCATGTTCGGACGTCTTCACCGGCCCGCGGGCCGAGGCCTACGAACCTCCGGGAGCTCCCGTGATGGAATGGATCACCCTGCCCGAAGCGTGGATCGCGCTGGCCACGCTCACGGTCCTCGAGATCGTGCTGGGCATCGACAACATCGTCTTCATCTCGATCCTGGCCGACCGGCTTCCGAAGGAACAGCAGTCCCGGGCGCGCCGTCTGGGGCTGATGATCGCGATGGTGTCGCGCATCCTGCTGCTGCTTTCGATCTCGTGGATCATGCGCCTGACCGCTCCGCTCTTCTCGGTGTTGGACCACGGAGTGTCGGGCCGCGATCTGATCCTGATCGGGGGAGGGCTGTTCCTGCTCACCAAGTCGACGCGCGAGATCCACCACAAACTCGAGGGTGACGACGAGCACCATGCGGGCCGGCGCGCGGTGGCGACCTTCGCGGGCGTGCTCGTCCAGATCGGGCTGCTCGACCTTGTGTTCTCGCTCGACTCCGTCATCACGGCGGTGGGCATGGCCGATCACCTGGGCGTGATGATCGCGGCGGTCGTGATCGCCGTGGGCGTGATGATGATCTCGGCCGACCCGGTGGCCGCCTTCGTGTCGCGCCACCCGACGGTCAAGATGCTCGCGCTCAGCTTTCTCCTGCTCATCGGCATGACCCTCGTGGCCGAGGGCGCGGGCTTCCACATCCCGAAGGGCTACATCTACTTCGCGATGGGATTCTCGTTGCTGGTCGAGGGCCTCAACCTGAAGGCGGGCCGGGGGCGGCCGGTGACGCTGCGCGAGCCGCGTATGCCCGGGCAGTCCGGTGCGGGCGAGGGAGCGGGCGCGCGCGGCTGAACGCCGATTCGCCGCGGGCCGCCTTGCCTCCCCGCCGCGATGCACGATCTTTTCTTCGGCTCAGGCCAAGAACGTCAACCGGAAGGAAGGACACCCGATGAGCATCAAGGATCTGAAGACGCTGCTCGCGCTGGGCATGGTCGCCGCGCTGGCGGCCTGCGGCGGCGCGGACCAGGGCGGGGACGCGGGAGCGCCCTCCGAGGAGCCCGCGGCCGAGGCGCCCCACGGCGAAGAGGGCGGTGAGGCCCCTCACGAGGAGGGCGCCGGCGACATGGCCGACATGGACCTGCCCGAGGGTGTGACGGCCGAGATGGTCGCCCAGGGCAAGGAGATCTTCTCGGGCCCCGGGCTGTGCCAGGCGTGCCACGGCCCGGGCGGGGACGGCAGCATGGGCATCGCGCCCAAGCTTGCCGACAGCGAGTGGCTCAACATCGACGGCTCGTACGAGGCCATCGTGGACCTCGTCATGCACGGTGTGCCGCAGCCCAAGCAGTTCCCGGGCGCCATGCCGCCCAAGGGTGGCTCGCAGATCAGCGACGACCAGGTGAAGGCCGTCGCGGCCTACGTCTGGACGCTGAGCCACAGCGGCTGAGGCGAGGCGTCCAGACG
>RFGQ01000259.1 GCA_003695865.1 Gemmatimonadota bacterium
CGCCGCCGCCGCACGTCACCGTGCAGATCCCCGTCTACAACGAGGGCCGGGTGGCCGTGGGAGCGCTCCGCGCCGCAGCCGCGCTCGACTATCCGCGCGAGCGGCTCGAGATCCAGGTGCTCGACGACTCCACGGACGGCACCGCCGCCCTGCTGGCGGGCGAAGTGGCGCGCCTGCGGGCGGCCGGTCTCGACGTGCACAACCTGCGCCGCAGCGAGCGGGTGGGCTTCAAGGCGGGCGCCCTGGCGCACGGGCTCGCCAGCGCCCGGGGCGAGCTGGTGGCGATCTTCGACGCCGACTTCCGCCCGCCCGCCGACTGGCTGCGGCGCACGGTTCCCCACTTCGCCGACCCCGGCCTGGGGGCGCTGCAGACGCGCTGGGAGCACCTGAACGCCGACCGGTCGCTGATCACGCGCCTGCAGGCCTTCGGACTCGACCTGCACTTCCTGATCGAGCAGCCCGGCCGCAGCGCGGGCGGCTTCTTCCTGCGCTTCAACGGCACCGCGGGCCTGTGGCGGCGGCGCGCGATCGAGGATGCCGGCGGCTGGCAGTTCGACACGCTCACCGAAGACCTGGACCTGGCCTACCGCGCCCAGATGGCGGGCTGGCGCGTGCGCTTCGACGACACCGTGGCCGCGCCCGCCCAGCTCCCCGAGACCATCCAGGGCCTCAAGATCCAGCAGTTTCGCTGGAACAAGGGCCAGGCCGAGGCGATGCGCAAGCTGCTGCCCCAGCTGCTCCGCCACCCGCTGCCCTGGCCCGCGAAGGCGCAGGCGGTGGGGCACCTGCTCAACTCGACGATCTTCCTGATCGTGGCCGCGACCACCCTGCTCTCGGTGCCGCTGCTTGCGGCCGTGCACGCGGTGCCGCGCTACGCGGAGTACTTCGCGTGGATCGCGCCCGCAGGGCTCAACACCGTCGCGTTCGGGCTCTTCTACCTGCTCGCCGTCGTCCGCCGTCATCCCTCGTGGCCGGCGGCGCTCGCCCGCGTCACGCTGTTCCTGCCGCTCTTCGTGGCGGTGGTGATCGGCATCTCGCTGCACAACGCCGTCGCCACCGTACTGGGCCTGGCCGGCGTCCGCTCGCCGTTCCGGCGCACCCCCAAACGCGCGCTCGACGAACCCGCCGCTCCGGCGCCCACGCCCGACGACGATGAGCGCGCGTCGCGCGTCTCGGCCGTGCTCGAGGCGGCCGCGGTGCCCACGTTTCTGCTGGGTTCCTGGCTGGGCCTGCGCTGGGGAATCCCGGCGCTCGTGCCCCTGCACCTGCTCGCCGCGCTGGGGTTCTCGCTGGTGCTGGGCTTCCGGCTGCGGGAGCGAACGCCGGCTCCCGACGGGGATCGAGACCTCCGACGCTCGCGGCCGGCCCAGGATCGAGCGCCCGAGCCTCTGCGCGCGCCCACGTCCGCGCCCACGTCCGCGCCCACGCGGAACTTCGCGGCGGCCGCGTCCGTACGTTCTGAGGTGGCGTCTCCCCCTCCGCACCACGATGCCGACGCGCCTCTGGCGGCGGGCGGATCGAGACGACACCCTACGTAGGGGGCCGGCGCCCGGCGGCGGCCGCCGCTCGACCCGCGGATGGGAGGGGACGTGAACCGCACCCGTCGACGCTCCGGCGTCCTGCTCGCGCTGGCGATCCTCGCCGAGCTCTTCCTGCCGAGCCCACACGAGCTCGGCGTCGAGATGGAAGTGATGCGCGGGCCCGAGCCCCTGCAGATCCCCCGTGACCTGCTCGTCGAGGCCATGGCCGCGCAGGACCGCCACACCGACGCGCTGCTGCGCGTCCCCGGCGTGGTGGGCACGGCGATCGGCGCCGACCGGCACGGGCGGCCGGTGGTGCAGATCCTCACGGCGGCGCCCGGCGTGGCGGGGCTCCCGGCCTCGCTCGACGGCTTCGACATCGACGTGCGGGTGATCGGGCCCGTATGGGCGCTGGGCGAGGCCCCCTGGGCCGCGTCCGCCGAGGAGGAGGAGCCCTCGAACCCCCGGCTGCGCTTTCCGCGCCCCGTCCCGATCGGCGTCTCGACGGGCCAGCCCGACGTGACCGCGGGCACGATCGGAGCCCGTGTGACGGACGGCGAGCGCGTCTTCGCGCTCAGCAACAACCACGTGTACGCCGACCGCAACGCGGCCAACATCGGCGACAACGTGCTCCAGCCGGGCCGGGCCGACGGCGGCGCGGATCCCGATCACGCGATCGGCACCCTGTTCGACTTCGAGCCGCTGCGCTTCTGCCAGGGCCTCTTCTGCCCCGAGAATCGGATCGACGCGGCCATCGCGCTCAGCTCGCCCGACAACCTGGGCACGTCCACGCCCCGCGGCGGCTACGGCACGCCGCGCTCCGACCCGGTCGAAGCCATGCTCAACCAGGAGGTGCAGAAGTTCGGGCGCACGACGGGCCACACGGTGGGCCGCATCACCGGGATCCACGCCACGGTCACGGTCAACTACCGCACGGGAAACGTGCGCTTCGTGGACCAGATCATCGTGTCGGGGGGCGGATTCAGTCAGGGGGGCGACTCGGGCTCGCTCATCGTCACCAAGGCGCGGGGCGACGACGACCGCCGCCCGGTAGGACTGCTCTTCGCGGGCAGCGCCGCCTCGACCATCGCCAACCCCATCGACCTCGTGCTCGACCGCTTCGGCGTGCGCATCGACGACGGCTCATGAGCGACCCCGACGTGCGCGCCGCGCAGAAGGAACTCAACGACCGGGTGCTCGACCGGCCCGGCGTCACGGGCACCGCCGTCGGACTGCGCGGCGAGCACCTCTGCCTGAAGGTGTACGTGACCGACGCCGAGGCCGCGCGCAAGGCGGGCATCCCCTCGTCGGTGCGCGGCGTGCCGGTCGACGTCGAGGTCACCGGCACGTTCCGGCGTCTGTGAACCCGGCACCGGGTGGGCGCCCAGGTCCCTGCGACGGACCGCGCGCGCCCGGCCGGCCGGTCCTCTCCTCCACCGCAAAGGGAGCCCGCCGACGATGGCATCCATAGGGCGGCGGGTCGTGCCCGCCATGCTGGTGCGCGACGTCTCCGAGACCGTCGCCTTCTACGAACGCCTGGGCTTCCGCCTCGCCGGCGCGTGGCCGGACGGCGACCATCCCGAGTGGGCCGCCGTCGTGCGCGACGGCATCGAACTCCAGTTCCACGCCGATCCCCCGGCCGGCACACCGAGTCAGCCGGTGGCGAGCCTCACGCTCTACCTCTACCCCGACTCGGTCGACGCACTGGCCGAGGAGTGGCGGGACGCCGTGCCGTTCTGCTGGGGTCCGGAGGTGATGCCGTACGGCATGTACGAGTTCGGGATCCGCGACCCCAACGGCTACTACCTGGCCTTCACCGAACCGGCCGAGGACTGAGGCGCGCCGCCCGGCCGCGGGCACGCTTGTCCCCGCCGCGGCTTGCCTTAAGCTTCCCTCACGATCCGGCGGGGCGGGCCCTCGCGATCCCGTGTGCCAACCGACTGGAGTGCTCATCGTGTCGTCCTACATCGCCCGCGTCCTCGACCTCGTGGACCCCGCCACGCAGCACCTGTGGAGCATGGACCTGGACGAGGCGCGCCGTCGCCTGGCGAGCGGTGATCCCGCGGCCGTGCGCGAGATCGACGGGTCGTGGGCCCTCTGCGTCCAGGACGGCCGCACCGTGCGCCTCGCCCGCTCGCTCGACCGCCCCCTGCGCTACTTCCTGGCCAAGGAGGAGGCCGGGCCCATGCTCGTTGTGGCCGAGCGCATCGACGAGATCCGCGACCAACTCGACCAGCTGGGCTACGGAGACCAGTTCCAGCCGTCCTACACGCGCATGGTGCCGCCCCACCTGGTCACCACGCTGCAGCTCATCGGCTGCCCCGACCCCAATCCGACGTACGACCGGTTCTTCGACCCACCACGCGGCACGCTTCCGCCCGACCTCGACGAGATCGGCCGGGCCTACGTGGGCGCGCTGCTGCACGAGGTCCACCGCTGGCTCGACACGCTCGATCCCGCCGAGCCGCTCGGAGTGCTGTTCTCGGGCGGCATCGACTCGGGCGCGGTGCTGCTCTGCCTGGAGCACGCCCTGCGGGCGCGGGGCGAGTCGCCGGCCCGCCTGAAGGCGTTCACGCTCTCGGTCGACGGCGGCGGCGACGACCTGCCGCAGGCGCGCGCCTTCCTGTCGGCCACCGGCCTCGAGATGCTGCACGAGGTGATCGAGGTCGACGCCGAGGCGGTGGATCCCCTGAGCGCCGTGGCCGTGATCGAAGACTACAAGCCGCTCGACGTGCAGTGCGCCGCGGTGAACCTGGCGCTCCTCGCGGGCATCCGGGACCGCTATCCCGACTGGCGCGTGTTGGCCGACGGCGACGGAGGCGACGAGAACCTCAAGGACTATCCCATCGAGGAGAACAGCGAGCTGACGATCCGCAGCGTCGTCAACAACTCGATGCTCTATCAGGAGGGCTGGGGGCACGACTCCATCAAGCACTCCCTCACGTACGCGGGTGGCTACGGGCGCGCCTGCGCCCGCACCTACCAGCCGCTGCGACGCTACGGCTTCGTGGGCTTCAGCCCCTACACCCGTCCCTCGGTGGTGGCCGTGGCCGAGGCCATTCCCTTCGCCGAGCTGACCGGCGGATCACACGAGCGGCTCTACGCGCTCAAGGGCGAGGTCGTGGGCCGCGGCGTGAAGGCGCACCTGGGCGTCGCCATGCCGCTCTTCCCCAAGCGCCGCTTCCAGCACGGCGTCGGCGCAGCGGAGCGGCTGCCCTTCCTCTACCAGCGGGACGAGGTCACCTACCGCCACCACTTCCTCGGACTGCACCTGCGACCGTGAAGGACTCGCCGGCCGCGCGGCCCGGGCCCGGCG
>RFGQ01000260.1 GCA_003695865.1 Gemmatimonadota bacterium
GCGATCACCAGAGCGAAGGCGAGTGCGCTCACCAGCAGCACCCCCCGCACCCGCATGCGATCGATCAGGCTGAAGAGCTGGGGCGCGATCATGTTGCCGATCACCACCGCGACCACCAGGAATCCCACCGCGACCACGAACGTCTTGCCGATGCCGAGCGCCGTGACGGCGTCACCCTGCACGAGGCCCGCGACCACGGCCAGGATCACCAGGCCCAGCACGTCGTCGATGACCGCAGCCCCGATGATGATGCGCGACTCGGACCGGTGCATGAGGTGCAGATCGGTGAGCACGCGTGCCGTGATGCCGACCGAGGTGGCCGTGAGGGTCGCGCCAACGAAGATGGCCACGAGCGTGTGCGAGACTCCGTGGCCGGCCTCGCTCACCGCCGGGAAGAAGAGGATCCAGTAGAGGAAGCCCAGCAGGAAGGGCAGTACGACGCCCACCGTGGCCACCGCCGCCGACGAGGCGCCCACCCGGAACATCTCCTTCAGGTCGGTCTCGAGACCGATCTCGAAGAGCAGGATCGCCACGCCGACCTCGGCGAGCAGGTGGATCACCTCGCCGCCGAAGCCCTCGGTGGGCACGATGCCCAGCACGCTCCCGCCCAGCAACACGCCCGCCACGAGCTCGCCGAGCACCGCGGGCTGACCGATGCGTTCGGCCAGTTCGCCGAGCAGTTTGGCTGCGACGAGGATCGAGACCAGGATCAGGAAGAACGAAGAGGCGGGCAGATGGTGTTCCTCCTCACCTCCGCCCGTGCCGTGGTCTCCGCCGCCCTCGGCGCCCTCCTGGTCCTGCAGCGTGAAGGCCCGAGCACCTTCGAAGACGACCGGCCGCTCGGCTGTTTCGGCCGTGGCGGTACCGGCCGCCGATGCCGCCGCGGGAACCGACTCCGTGCGCTCCGGCGCCCCGGAGGGCGTGTTTCCGGAAGACCACCACACCGCGCCCAGAAGCATCAGGCCCACGAGCTTCGTGGGCCAGGACAGGCCCAGAATGCCGCGCTTACGGGAGTTCGAGGTCACGTCCGCTCCTTCTCGCGAACCGGCCCGCCTAGACGCCGTTCAGAGCGGCCCGGCGGGCCGGAAAACGGGGCCTTCGAGGGCCCCACGTCTCGGTTGCCTGAAAACGGAAACCTACGAAACTACCAATTCGACTGGGCGCCGTCCACGATGCGCTGGACCAGCAGCTCGATCGCCTCTTTTCGACCGACCTCTTCGGTTTCGGAGTCCTCCAGGTACTGCCCCCGCACCTGCAAGCCGCGCTCCTCGTACAGAATCACGTTCTCGACGAGGTCCACGATCTCGACCTCGACGCGGATCGTGACCTCGCGCTGCAGCACGTCGATGCGGTCCTGCTCCTGACCGGGCCGGAAGAGCGGCGTGGTCAGGTCGTAGGAAAGAATCCGGCCCCGCACGACGGCGTCGGCACGATCTTCGCCGGCGTTGTCGACACCCAGGGCGCGCGGCAACTCGCGCAGCATCTCTTCGTGGATCTGCTGAGTCAACTCGAAGCGGTCCGTGTCGTTCTCGAAGGGGAGAACGGCCATCGTGCGGATGTGCTCCGGAAAGCCCACTCCGGGTCGGAACGTGTAGACGCACCCCACCTGCGTCACGAGCAGCACCAGGGCCAGGCCGAACCTCGCCGCCGGGGAAGCCCGGTTCCTCATCGGCCCCCCTCGCCGACCTGCCAGATCGACGCCGGGTATTCCGGTACGCGCTCGACCTCCTTCACCCGCACCTTGAGCTCGCGGAACGCGCCCAGGTTGCGGTACGTGGCCTCGACGGGCAGCCCGACGTCC
>RFGQ01000261.1 GCA_003695865.1 Gemmatimonadota bacterium
GCCACGACCAGAGCGGCCACGACCAGTGCCGCCACCACCCCGCCCACCGGCGACGGCCGCCCTCCCGACCGGCGACCGGGCGGCCGCCCAACCCGTCGGCCGGCCACGCGGCCACGACCAGAGCCGCCACGACCAGGGCCGCCAGCGACGGCCTCCGTCCGGCCGGGCGGCCGTGCCGCCGCACCCGCCCGCCCCTCATCCTCCGTACCGCAGCACCGTCGTGAGCACACGCCCGTCCCCGAGCAGCACGAGCTGATAGAGGCGGTCGTACTCGACGCTCTCGTCGATCGGCTCACCGGGATCCCCGCCGAGGGCCGCGACCAGCGCCGGCGTGGTGTTGGAGTGCCCCACCACCAGGATGCGCCCGCCGGCCGCCCGCAGGGCCGCCGCCAGTTCGGGCAACGCCCGCGGGTCGTACGACTCCACCTCGACGCCCAGATCCTCGGCGATCGGCGCCGCGGTCTGCCGGGTGCGCCGCAGGTCGGTGCTCAGCACGCGCCCGAGGCCGGCCTCGCCGAGCACCCGGGCGAGCGCGGCGGCCCGCTCCCGCCCGCGCTCGCTCAGTGCCGGATCGCGCGTGCCGTCGGGCGCCACTTCGGCGTGGCGCACCAGGTAGATCACGACCGGTTCGCCGTCCGTCTGACCTGCCGCCGACGCCGGCCACGCGCTCACCGCCAGCGCGAGCGCCGCAGCCCGGATCGCCAGCCTCATCACTCCACTCCGCGTCATCACAGCCACTCCTCGTGTCGGGTCCCGGCGGGGCGGCCGCCCCGCATGGCGCACGCTAGGGCACAGCGCCGACCGCCGATAGAGCGTGCCTGGCCGGAGACCGGCGCGCCCACTTACGTTGAAGCACTCACGTCGTGCCCCGTCGAGGAGGAACCGTGGGCCGCACCGTCCGCATGGACGCCCCGCTCGTCGGACCGCGTCCGGTCGCGCGCACCGCCGCGCTCCTCAATCCTTCTGCGCTGCTCGCCGCCGCCGCGCTTCTCGCCGCCGCCGCGCCTGCCGCCGCCCGCGCACAATCCCCCACGGGCGACCACATACCTCGCGACGTCGTCGAGGCCATGGAACGAGCCCGGGCACGGGCCTGCGTGGCCGACTTCCCCGAGGCCGAGGGAGAGGATCCCGAGACCGAGCGCATGCGAGAGGAGCGCGCGCGGGTCGAGGGCGCCGTGCGCCTCATCGCGCCGCGCAACCCCGGCGGGTCCATCTACGTGCGCAGCGGCCTGCGACCCGTGGACTTCTCGGGGTTCCCGGAAGGAGGCCGGCTGCGGCGGCTCGGCGACGCGTTCAACACCGCCGTCGGCGCCTACCTCGAGCGGCGAGACACGCTGCAGGCCGCATGCCGGGCCGAAGGCCTCGATCCGGCCGGGAGCGACTGCGCCGCACTCAGGGCCCTCGACGAGGAACTCACGCGCCTGCGCGAGACCCGCGACGGCGCCGCCCGCCGTTTCGGCGAAGCCGCATGGGAACGCGTCGACACGCTCCGCGCACAGATCGCCGAGCGCGTCGCGGCCCGTCCATCACGGGCCGACCAGCTTCGTGGCTGGTCTCTGGGGTGCGCGGGCGGGATCGTCCTCTGGCATCCGGCGGTCCTCGAAGCCTGTGCGGCCCCCGGCGCGGCACCCTCGCTCTGCCGGCTCGCGCGAGCGTTGCCCGAGTCGTTCCGGGAGCTGGAGAGCTACGACGGCGGCTCGGTGTTCGCGGCGAGTAACCTGCGGCTCATCCTCCGCAGGACCGACACGCAGGGGTGGACCGAAGTGGCGCCGCTCAGCCGCGACCCGGGCGGCGGCGTGTCCGGGGGGCTGACCGTGGCCGTGCGCCGGGTCGGCAACACCGCGCTGGTGGCCAGCATCGGCCTGCAGGTCCACGAGCGGGCGCAACTCGGAGACGACGGACTGCGTCGCGCCGACTCGCTCACCGCCGCGGCGGGCCTCGTCCTTCCGACCGACGCCCGCTACTGGGCGCATCCCAGCCTGAGCTTCGACACGAACCTGTTCCGGGCATTCGCACCCGAGGGGGTTTACAGCCTCTGGGTGGACGGTGGGGACGCCGGCCGCGTCGAGATCGCGCGCGGACCCGCCCCGCAACAGGGGCCGGTCGCCGTCCAGGCGCTGCTCGATCCCGACGCGCTCGCCGCGCTGCGCGCCGGGGGGGGCCTGCACCTCTCGGTGGCGCCCCCGGGCGGGGGGCCCTCCGACGACCTCTGGCGCGTGCGCATGCCCACCGACCACCAACGGGACCGCCTCGAGGCCCTGATCGCCTACCTACAGGGAGACCTGATCACCGACCTCGAGCGGGTTCTGGGCGGAGGCTGAGGGCGGCGCGTCGGGGGGCAGCCCGGCGGGTTCCCTAACGACGACAGA
>RFGQ01000262.1 GCA_003695865.1 Gemmatimonadota bacterium
CGGCCACGGCCGCCGCCTCGGTGCCCGGCGAGCGCGAGGCGGTGGCGCGGGCCTTCGTGGCCGGCGCCGTCGCGGCCGCGCGGGGGCTGCTGGAGGGCGCCTGAGGGGAGGTGGCGCGGACGGGCGGCGGGCGGGCGTCGACCGCCGCGGCGGCGCTCAGTCCAGGTAGGAGCGCGCCCGCGCCAGCACCGCCTTCAGTCGGGCGACGAGCTGGTGCGGATCGATGGGCTTGCGCAGGTAGTCGTCGGCGCCGGCCCCGATCAGGCGCCGCTCGTCGTCGGGGTTCTGCGACCCGGTGAGGATCACCACGGGCAGGCCCGCGGTCTTCACGTTCTTGCGGATCCGCTTGAGCGTCTCGAGCCCGTCGATCTGCTTCATCATGAGGTCGAGCAGCACCAGGTCGATGTCTTCGTGCCGGTCCAGGAAGGGCAGGGCGGTGGCGCCGTCGTCGGCCTCCGACACCGCGAAGCCGTTCTTCTCGAGCACGGTGCGCATGAGCATGCGTCCACCGGGATCGTCGTCGACCACGAGCACGTGCCCTTCGGTCGTCTGTGTCGCCGGCTTCCACGCCTCGGGGCTGGTGGGGAGCGGAGTCTGCTTGCGGCCGGTCTCGCGGCGGGCGATCTGCAGGATGAGCTGCTCGGCGTTCGAGGGCACCGTGTGTACCGTCACCTCGTAGGGCACCTCGTCGACCCGCAGCGGCACCGTGCCCGTCTCGCGCACCTCACGGTGCTCCCTGAGGCCCGCGAGCGCTCGGATGCGCGCGACGACCCGCACGAGCACCTCCATGGGGAGGCGGACGAACGTGCTGAAGCCGCTGTCGGTGCGGAAGAGCACGTGGCCCACCGAGGCGCGCGGCGCGATGTGGACCTCCTGCACCCCGCTCTGGACGGCCTGGTACACGATCAGGCGGGCGACCTTGATCACCGATTCCGGCGCGTCGGTCGCCCGGGCCGCCGCGACCGCGTCGAGCTTGACGCGTTGGAACGCCTCTTCGAGGGCGACGTCGGTGAGCAGCGTGTCGGCTCGGCCGCCCGCCGTATAGCCCTCTTCGAGCGCCTTCTGAATCGCCGCCGGTGTGGCGACCTCGAACACGGTGCGCCGTCCCGACACGAAGCCGATCTCACGCTCGGCCTCGAAGTCGAGCGGCTCCGAGGTGGCGACCACCAGGTCGCGGTCGGTCGCGCGCAGCGGCACGACCCGGTAACGGCGCGCCACCTTGACCGGCAGCAGCGCTCGCGCCTCGGGCTCCGCTCTGGAGAGGTCGGCCAGCCCCAGTCGGAAGGCCTTCGAGACGGCCTGCGCGAGATCGTCGTGGCTCACCTTGAGGAAGTCGGCCACCCAGTCCCAGGCCTTGCCGATCTCGGTGTCGGCCGGACAACCGCAGGTACTCGCGTCGCCGAGGCCTGAACGCTCGACCGCAACCACGAGCCAGTGGATGCCGGGTGCCTGCTGAGACATGGAGCCTGCTCC
>RFGQ01000263.1 GCA_003695865.1 Gemmatimonadota bacterium
CACCGCGCCCTTCTGGTCGTCCTGCCGAGGGGCGCCCACCAGAGCGACGTCGCCGTCCACGGCGAGCGCGGCGCCCATCGAGCCGTCGATCCCCTCGGGAGGCGTGAGCTTGGCCCGCTCCACCCAACCGTCGCCCTCACGGGCGAACACGTACACCGCACCGGCCTGCTCTTCGCCGAGCGCGCCGACCAGCAGCGTCGCGCCGTCGCTGGCCATGGCCAGGCCGAAGCCGTCCTGCAGCTTGCCGTCCGAGGCCCCGAAGTGCGACACCTCGGTCCACTCGTCGCCCTGCTTGCGGAAGACGTACACGAGGCCCGGGCGCATCACGTTGGCGGGCTCCCCCACCAGCACCTCGCCTCCGACCACCGCGAGCGAAGCGCCGAACGCCGCTTCACCCCCGGTCCCCGCACCGCCTGCGAAGGTCTGCCCGGAGAGCGGCGCCGCCGCCGCGAGCAGACCCAGAATCGTCCAACCAGCCCACCGTCTCATGACGTCCTCGTAATCTGAAGTTCCTCGTCCTGCGAAACGCGCCGCATGATACGGCGCTACCTCGGGGTGGCGGAAGGGTCTCCCCGCACGGCGAGCCCGCCCGCACCGGCCCCGGACACCCCTTTCAGGCACGCGGGAGCCCCGGAACGCTGAGGCTCTGCCGCGGGAAGGCGCTCGGGCAGGGAGGCGCCCCGGCGCCTCGCGCGCACCGCGGCCTCGATCCAGCGCACCGCGTCGGCGCGCGCCGCCTCGACCCACGCGGCAAACGAAGCGGCCCCGTCCGCCGGGGTCCGAGCGGCCGCGTCCATCAGGGCGTCGAGCCGGAACTCCGAGGCCGTGCGCGCCACTCCGGCCCGCGCGGCGTCGGCCGCGTTCCAGGCCTGCTCGACGTGGCCGGGCGTGGGCACCGCGAGCACGGGTCTACCGAGCGCCGCGGCTTCGGCCACCGCCTCGAACCCGGCCGTGGTGGCCAGCCCGCGGCAGCGCGCGAGCGCGTCGAGGTAACCACGCCCGTCGAGCGGGTGGAATACGAGGCCGGGCCGCAGCGCCACGGGCCCCGGAAGTGGGCGATCCCAGAACCCCAGCACCGGTTCCCCGGGCCGGGTGCGATGCCAGGAGCGCACGTCCTCGGCCTGACCCGGATTGAGCACGTAGACCAGCCAGGGGCGCGGCGCCGGGCCGCCGACCGTCTCGCCGCACCCCCCCGCCGGCGCCTCGCGCAGCAGCGGGCCCACCACGCGCAGCCGTCCGTGCGGCCGCATGGGGCCGAACGCGAGCCCCAGGCGAAGGTCGGCCCGCAGGGCCGAGGCGCGCGTGAGCAGCCGCAGCCCGAACGCCGCAAGGGGTCGGCAGGGTGGCGGTCGGAAGTCGGGGTGCAGGAAGATGTAGTGGTGGCCCACGACCACGTGCGCCGGCCGGTCGGGAATCAGGGCCAGCGCGAAGTTACCGATCAGGTCGTAGAAGTTCACCACGACGTCGGGTCGATGGCGGCGAATGGCGCTCCGGACCCGCCACACCGCCTGCAGATACGCCGGAAGCCGCAGCGCCGTGTGCAGGGCCGTGCGCCACGCGCTCACGCCGCGGGAGCGCCGGTCCTGCACGAGCACAGGGGTCTCCACGCAGGTCAGGCGGCCCCGGAAGGCATCGGCGAAGTAGGCCGGGAGCGGACGGAAGCGGGAGCAGCCCACGACGGCTCCGACCACCCGGTGCCCCGCGCGGGCAAGGGCCGCGTCGAGCGCCAGGGCCTGCGTGAGGTGGCCCCGCCCCTCGCCCTGCACCACGAAGAGCACGCGCAGGCGGTCC
>RFGQ01000264.1 GCA_003695865.1 Gemmatimonadota bacterium
CCTCGCGGCCCACGACCGGGTCGCGGCCCGCGCTCCGCACCTCGGCCGCCTCGATTCCATGCTGCGCAAGAAACTCTTGCGTACGCTTGCAGCTCTCTCAGCCCGGGCGATGGTAGCGCCAGTCGATCCCACCCATGCGCACTCCTTCCTGTGGCCGGCCGGGGTGGCCGGGGGCCGCGTCAGCGGACGTCCCCCTCCACCCAGATGGTCTTCACGTTCACGAACTCTCGGATGCCGAACGCGCCCAGTTCGCGGCCGTAGCCGCTCTCCTTGACGCCGCCGAAGGGCAGGCGAGGATCGGACCGCACGTACGTGTTCACGAACGCGGATCCGACCTCCAGTTCGTAGCGGGCGAGCGCTTCTCCCCGGGCCGCGTCGCGCGTGAACACCCCACCCCCGAGCCCGAACGGGGTGTCGTTGGCGAGGCGCACCGCCTCGGCCTCGTCCCGCGCCCTGAGCACCACGGCCACCGGTCCGAACAGCTCCTCGCGGTAGGCCGGCGACCCGGCAGGCGCGTCGACCAGCACCGTCGGCGGGTAGAAGGCGCCCGGACCGCCCGCGGGCTCGCCCCCCAGCACGCACCGGGCACCGGCCCCGACGCTACGCGCCACCTGCTCGTGCAGGGCGTCACGCAGGTCCAGGCGGGCCAGCGGCCCCACGTCGGTGGCCTCGTCGAGCGGACTGCCCACCCGGGCCGCGCTCATCCCCGCGATCACGCGCTCCAGGAAGGCCTCGTACACCTCGTCGAGCACGATGAAGCGCTTCGCGGCGATGCAGCTCTGCCCCGAGTTGATGAGCCGGCTCTCCACGCACGCCCCCGCGGCCCGGTCCAGGTCCGCGTCGGCGAGCACGATGTAGGGGTCGCTGCCCCCGAGTTCCAGAACCGTCTTCTTGAGCGCCTCGCCGGCCGTGGCTGCAACAGCGCGGCCGGCACGCACGCTCCCGGTGAGCGTCACCGCGGCCACCCGCCGATCGCGGATCAGAGCGTGGGTGCGCTCCACATCGATGTAGAGCGACCGGAAGAGGCCCTCCGGCAGGCCCGCCTCGGTGAACACCCGCTCGATCGCGCGGGCGCAGCCGGGCACGTTCGGCGCGTGCTTGAGCAGGGTTGCGTTCCCGGCCATGAGGGTCGGGGCGGCGAAGCGGAAGACCTGCCAGAAGGGGAAGTTCCACGGCATGACCGCGAGCACCGTCCCCAGCGGCTCGAACGCCACGTAGGCGCGTCCGGCCAGATCGGACGCGTCCGGCTGAACGGGCGCGAGCTGGTCCTCGGCGCGGTCGGCATAGTACTCGCACACCCAGGCGCACTTCTCCACCTCGGCGCGTCCCTGGCGCACCGGCTTGCCCATCTCTCGCGCCATGAGTTCGGCGTGCGCGTCGACCCGGGCGCGGAGCAGTTCGGCGGCGCGCTCGAGCACGGCGGCCCGCTCCGCGAAGGAAGCACGCCGCCACTGGCGCTGCGCCCGCAGCGCCGCATCGAGTGCCTCCTCCGCCTCTTCGGCCGAGGTCTCGGGAACGCGCGTCACGACATCGCCGGTCGAGGGGTCGATCGAGGTCCAGGTCATCGTGTGTCTCGGGGATCCTTCTGCTCTGTGCCTCACGTGCGCGGTCGGGCGCCCACCGGCCGGACCGGGCGCGCGGGGGCGTTCGCACCGCGAGCTTGCCTACCGCCGCAACGTCTCCCGAGGGCTCGAGCCGGTCAAGCGGCCGGCCCCATTGCAGGCAACCCCGCAGCCACCCAGTGTGTCTACAAAACAGACAACGTCCGCGGCGGCACCCAACCCGGCCCGCCGGGGGAACCCTTTTCAGGAGGTCGGACACCAGCATGGGACGGGGCAGCGGCTACCTCGGCGAGTTCGAACAGATGGTGCTGTTGGCGGTCCTACACCTCGGGGAGGGTGCCTTCGCGGTCGAGATCGCCCG
Source organism: Gemmatimonadota bacterium (assembly GCA_003695865.1). Classification (GTDB taxonomy): domain Bacteria; phylum Gemmatimonadota; class Gemmatimonadetes; order Longimicrobiales; family Gaopeijiaceae; genus J028. The sequence continues at coordinate 1,924 of RFGQ01000264.1, forward strand.
CGAACTCGAGGCCAGGGCGCAGCGGCGCGTGTCGCGCGGTGCGCTCTACTCGAGTCTCGAGCGCCTCGAGCGGAAGGGCTACCTGGAGTGGCGTCTCGAAGAGGCGACCTCCGCACGGGGGGGGCAGCCGCGCCGTCTCTTTGCGGCGACGCGCGCAGGAGTCGAGGCCCTGCGGGCGGCACACGCCGCGTGGCGCCGGATGAGCGAGGGGCTCGAAGACGTGTTGGAGCCGGGGGCACCGTGATGTGCACGGTGCAGCGGGCGGGCGGACACACGCGTTGGTGGCAGTGCCGGAGCGGCATCCGGGGGGCGCACCGAGCATGAGGGACGACCTCGGGCGCGGGCCGCCGCGCTTCTGGGAGCGGCTGCTCCAGCGGCTGCTGGGCGGCGGCCCCGCGGCGAGAAGCATTCTCGGCGACCTCCGCGAGGAGCACGCGACCCGAGCCGCGACCCTCGGCTTCGTGCGCGCCTCGTGGTGGTATCGGCGCGAGGCCGCGTCCATCGCGCTGCGGGCACTCACCGGGCGACTCGCACCCGACCGCGCGCACCGCCGCGACACACGATACCACCGGGCCCGGGGGTCCGGTCAGCGGAGGGGGGATGCGATGGGACGTCAGTGGCTTCGGGACCTTCATCTGGCGGCGCGCGCGCTTCTGCGCGCGCCGGGCTTCGCCGTGGTGACCACGCTCACACTGGGCGTGGCCATCGCCGCCAACGCCTCGATCTTCAGCGTCGTCAACGCGGTCCTGCTGCGGCCGCTGCCCTTCCCGGAGGCGGATCGGTTGGTCGAGTTCCGTTCTCTCGCTCCGGGACTCGATCTGACCGACGACTTCGGCGTGTCGCCGGAGTTCGAGCCGCTCTACCGGCGCGCCGCGGCGGTGGAGGACCTGGGCCTCTTCACCCAGTTCGGGGGCACGCTGCGTCTGGCCGACGAACCCCCCGAGGCCGTGATGCTCACGCAGGCATCCATCTCGCTGTTCAGCACGCTCGGAGTGCGCCCCATCGTGGGGCGCCTCCCCACCGACGAGGAACTCGCTGCCGCGGACGGCGGCGGCGGTCCCGTCCTCATCAGCTACCGCCTCTGGCAGGACCGCTTCGGAGGTGACCCGAACGTCACGAGCCGTACGCTCGACCTCTCGGGTACGGTGCGCCCGATCCTGGGCGTGATGGGCCCCGACTTCCAGGTGCCCAACGACCGGGTCGTCGGCTGGGTGCCGTTCCGCGTCGATCCGGCGAGACTGCAACAGGGGCAGTTCAGCTGGCGTCTGGTGGGACGAATCCGCGAGGGCGTCTCGCTTCAGGATGTCACCGAGCAGCTCGTGCCCCTGATCGACGACCTCAAAGAGCAGGTCGCCGCTTCTCCGCGCTACGTACAGTTCCTCGAGCGGGGTGGCTTCCGGCCCCTCGTGCGATCGCTCAAGGAACAGGAGGTGGGCAGCCTCGGCCAACCGCTCTGGATCCTGCTGGGGACCGTACTGTTCGTGCTGCTCATCGCGTGTGCCAACGCCGCAAACCTGTTTCTGGTGCGCGCCGAGACCCGCCAGCGAGACATGGCGGTGCGCGCGGCGCTGGGTGCGTCCCGCGCCCGCATCGTGCGCGCCTACCTGAGCGAGGCGATCCTGCTCGCCGGCCTGGGCGGCGCGCTGGGCCTCGTGCTCGCGTGGGCCGGCACGCCCCTGCTGCTGCACACCGCCCCTGAGGGAATTCCGCGCCTCGACCAGGTCGACATCGATCCCGTGGTGCTGGCGTTCGCGGGCGCCGCCACCCTGGGAGCCGCCCTGCTCGTCGGGCTCCTCCCCGCCATCCGATACTCGGCGCCCGCCCTGCTCTCCCAGCTGCGGTTCGCGGGCCGCGGTGCGGCCGCCGGGCGTGAGCGGCACCTGGCCCGCAACGGGCTCGTGGTCCTGCAGGCGAGCCTGGCCATGGTCCTGTTGGTCGGCAGTGGGCTGCTGCTGCGCAGCTTCCAGGCCCTTCAGGCGGCGGACCCGGGATTCGATACACGGGGGATTCTCACGTTCCAGTACGCGCTGCCCCGCGACCGTTATCCCACGGCGCTCGCCAACGCCGCCTTCCACACGCGATTGATCGAATCCCTACGTGGCCTCCCCGGCGTCCGCGCGGTCGGGGCCACCGACGACCTCCCGCTCGGAGGAAGCGGCAACGGCACGGCCTGGGAGATCGAGGGCACGCCCTCGGCGGCGGGCGAACTCGGTCCCATCATCTTCCAGGCCCGGGTGTCGCCCGGGTACTTCGAGGCGATCGGCCTCGAGGTCCGCACGGGCCGCGACTTCGTGCCCAGCGACCACGAGAGCCCCTGGGGGGCGGCGATCGTTTCGGAGTCGATGGCCCGGGCGCGCTGGCCCGGCCAGGACCCTCTTGGAAAGCGCCTGCGGACGGCCGGTGACACGACGGGCTGGGACGTCGTGGTGGGCGTGGTGGAAGACGCCCGTACGCAGGGCCTGCGCGAGGAGCCGCCCGAGATGATCTACCGGCCGCTCGTGGCCCGCGACCCCGACAACAGCTGGATCATCGGCACGCCCACCATCGCGGTCCGTGCCGATCGCCCGGAGGCGCTGATCCCGGCCGTGCGAGCGCGCGTCGCCGAGCTCGACCCCTCTCTCCCCGTCTTCCGCATCCGTACGATGGAGGAGATCGTTTCGGATTCCATCGTGCGCCTCTCGTTCACGATGCTCGCCCTGGCCGTGGCGGCCGCCATGGCCCTGCTCCTTGGCGCCGTCGGCCTGTACGGCGTGCTCTCGTACCTGGTCACTCAGCGCACCCAGGAGATCGGCGTGCGCATGGCGCTGGGTGCGGGCCGGGGGACGGTGCGGCGCATGGTGGTCGCCCAGGGAGGGCGCCTCATTCTGATCGGCGTGCTCGTCGGTGTGGCCGGCGCCGCCGCGCTCGGACGATTCCTGCAGGGTCTGCTCTTCGGGACCGAACCGCTCGACGCGGTCACCTTCGCGTTCACGGCGCTCATCATGGGCGTGGTGGGTCTGGTCGCCAGCTACCTGCCGGCTCGGCGCGCGTCGTCCGTGGACCCCGTCGAGGCGATGCGGGCGGACTAGGGGCGGCGACCGCGGCCCCGGCGACCGCCGGGGCCACCCCCGCCTCTATTCCACAACCACGCCCACATGGACCAGGCCGTTCCCCTGATGCACGAGCGGATTCACCGCGTGCCCGATCACGATGCCGTCGCAGGGAGAGCGCACGGCTCTCCCCCCAGGCGCTACCGGGTCGGTGACCACCCCCAGCGGCTCTCCCTTTGCGACCACCGCGCCGAGGTGGGTCTCCATGCGGAACACGCCTCCCCGCGGGGCACGCACCCAGTGAGACTTCACGCACTCGACCGACGGGCGGGCCGGCGCTCGCACGACCTCGACGGGAATCATCCCGAGCGCGTGGAGCACGCGCAGGGTGCCCGGCACGGCCATCTCAACGGCGAAGCGACTGAAGCGCCGGGGCTCGCCGCCTTCGAAGAGGAGCACGCGTTTTCCCAGCCGGCCGGCCGCTTCGCGGAGGGAGCCACGGATGGTCTCGGAGTGCATCATCACGGGAGCCGCAAAGACCTCGGCCAGCCGGCGAGTCTCCCCATCCTCCAGGTTGCCGCGGATCTGCGGCAGGTTGGTGCGATCGTCCGACCCGGCGTGGAAGTCGATCCCGTAGGCGGCCGGCTCGACCACGCGGTCCATGAAAGTTCGCGCCAGTCGCGACGCCAGCGATCCCCGTTCGGAGCCGGGGAACACACGGTTCAGATCTCGCCGGTCGGGCAGGTAGCGCGAGCCCGTCACGAACCCGAACACGTTCACGATCGGCACGGCGAGCACCGTGCCCGCCAGGCGCCGCGGATCGAGCAGGTCGAGCACCTGCCGGATGATCTCGACGCCAACGATCTCGTCGCCGTGCACCGCGCCGCTGAGCCAGACGACCGGCCCGGGCTCCACACCGTGGACCACCTCGACCGTCATCGCGACCGGAAGGCCCGAGGGCAGGCGCCCGACGGGAACCTCGAAGGCACGTTGGGTGCCGGGTTCCACGCTCGACCCTGCGAAATCGAAGGTGGTCACCGTAGGCCTCAGTGGTCGGAAGCCGGCTCGGCGTGGCGATCGATGTAGTCGATGATCTCGCCTGCGATGTCGACGCCGGTCGCGGCCTCGATGCCTTCGAGTCCCGGGGAGGAGTTCACCTCGAGAATCAGTGGCCCCCGGGCCGAGCGTAGCAGGTCGATCCCGGCCACGTGCAGGCCCAACGTGCGCGCCGCCCGCACCGCGGCACGGCGCTCCTTGGCGGACAGCTGGGTGGCCTCGGCGCTGCCGCCCCGATGAAGGTTCGAACGGAACTCGCCCGGTGCGCTGTGACGCTGCATGGACGCAACGACGCGATCGCCCACGACGAAGGCCCGCACGTCGCTCCCGCCCGCCTCGGCGATGAACTCCTGCACGAGGATGTTCGCGTCGAGCTGGCGGAATGCGTCGATCACCGACTCGGCCACCTTGCGCGTCTCGGCGAGCACCACGCCCCGTCCCTGAGTCCCTTCCACCAGCTTCACGATGAGAGGCGCCCCCCCCACCATGTCGATCAGATCCTGGGTGTCCTTGACCGACCGGGCGAACGCGGTGGTAGGCAGGTCCAGGCCTTCACGTGCCAGCAACTGGTGGGCGCGCAGCTTGTCGCGCGAACGCACGATGGCCTCGGCCCCCGCCACCGTGTACACGCCCATCATCTCGAACTGGCGGACGACGGCGGTGCCGTACGCGGTCACCGAAGCGCCGATGCGCGGGATCACCGCATCGAGCCGCACCGTGTCACCTCGAAGATGGATCGTGGTTTTTCGCGGCCCGATGCCCATCGTGCACCGCAGAAAGTCGATCACCTCCACCTCGTGACCCCGCTCGAGCGCCGCTTCCTTGAGCCGCCGGGTCGAATAGAGCGACGGCCGTCGCGATAGGATCCCGATCCTCATGAGTGCCCCCGTGCGGTGGCAGGAGGGCCGTCACCCTCGCCCCTGGGGGCGACCCTACGGCCCAGTACGAAGGAGCGACCCGGATCCACGAGCACCCGCCCACGGATCCCCTGACGCCCCAGTAGCATGCGAAAGCCCATCGCGTCCCGCCTCGTGAGGGTAACGTGAATCGGCCAGGACTCGCTCCCCAGCGCGAGAACGGTCTCGATCACAGGCCTTTCCTCCTCGTGTCCGGTCGACGACCGCACCAGCCGCTCGTCGACGACGACGGCCTCGACCGCAATCGAGGGCCTCGCAACCCGCTGCACCGGATGGACCTCGAAGCGCACCCAGGGGGCGCCCTCCCGCTGGAAGCGGCGCAGGCGAAAGGCATGCAACGCAGAAGTCCGCGCTCCGGTATCGACCTTCACCTTGATCGCCGGAACACCGAGCTCGGGCAGCGCAGCCCACTCACGCCAGCCGACCACCAGACGGGGCCGGCCCGGGTGTCGTCGCTTCATCGAGGTGGCTCCTCGCCGAAGGGACGGCAAACATAGAGCGTAAGTGTTCCTGCGGGAACTCCGGCCCTCGCCCGCGGTTGCCGCCGGCCCTATACTCATCCGACCCGCCGCCCGGGCGCACCCGTTCTTCCCCGCCGCTTGCGTCCACCCGCCGGTCGGCCGCGGCCGCCGGCACGTCGCTTTGCGGTCGAGGAGGTAGCGTGGGTCGCAGGATCTCGTGCAGCCGGAGCCCGACACCCGGGGCCGCGGTGCGCTCCCCCCACGCCGCCCGGCCCCGGCGCGGACCCCCGCGGCCGGTCCTGCTGCCCGTCGTCGGGTCGATCGTCCTGTGCGTCGCCGCA
>RFGQ01000265.1 GCA_003695865.1 Gemmatimonadota bacterium
CCTGTCGGCCGCGCACAACCCGCTCTCCACCTTCGCGATCGACGTCGACCGCGCGTCGTACGCCAACGTGCGCCGCATCCTGCGGGAGGGGCGCCTGCCCCCGGCCGACGCCGTGCGCGTGGAGGAGCTGATCAACTACTTCCCCTACGCCGACCCGGCCCCGGAGGGCGACGACCCGCTGGCCGCGCGGGCCGAGATCGGCCGCGCACCGTGGAATCCCCAGCATCTGCTGGTGCGGGTTTCGTTGCGCGCCCGCCCCGTCGAAACCGAGGCGTTGCCGCCCTCGAACCTGGTCTTCCTGGTCGACGTTTCGGGCTCGATGCAGTCGCCCGACAAGCTGCCGCTGCTGAAGCGGGCGCTCGCGCTGCTCGTCGATCAACTCCGCCCACAGGACCGGGTGGCGATCGTGGTCTATGCGGGCGCCGCGGGTGTTGTACTCGAGTCCACGCCGGGCAGCGACCGGGCCACGATCCTGGAAGCGCTCGGCCGGCTCGAGGCGGGCGGCTCCACCGCCGGCGCCGCGGGCATCGAGCTCGCCTACGCGGTCGCGCGCCGCAACCGCATCGAGGGAGGCAACAACCGCGTCATTCTGGCCACCGACGGCGACTTCAACGTGGGCCCGTCGAGCGAGGGGGAGCTCATCCGCCTGATCGAGCGCAGGCGCGCCGAGGGGACCTTCCTCACGGTGCTGGGCTTCGGCACCGGCAACCTGCAGGACGCCAAGATGGAGCAGCTCGCAGACCACGGGAACGGCAACTTCGCCTACATCGACGGCCTGCTCGAGGCCCGTAAAGTGCTGGTCTCGGAGATGGGGGGCACGCTGCACACCGTCGCCAAAGACGTGAAGCTCCAGGTGGAGTTCAACCCGGCCCTCGTGCGCGCGTATCGGCTCATCGGCTACGAGAACCGCATGCTCGCGGCCGAAGACTTCGCCGACGACCGCAAGGACGGGGGCGAGATGGGAGCGGGGCACACCGTCACGGCGCTCTATGAGCTCGTGCCCACCTGGATCGAGCCCGACGTGACCGTGGGCACCGTCGACAGCCTGCGCTACCGCGCACCGGGCGAAGCCAGGGGAGACACGGACGAGCTCCTGTTCGTCAAGCTGCGCTACAAACAGCCCGACGCCGAACGCAGCGTCCTGCGCACCTTCGCCGTCGAAGCCCCGGCGGGGCCCGACGCGGTCGGGCAGGGCTCGGACGATCTTCGCTTCGCGGCGGCGGTCGCGGGCTTCGGGATGCTGCTGCGCGGCTCACCCTACTGCGACTGGACGCTTACGGCCGCCGCCGCCCTGGCCCAGGGCGCGCGGGGCGACGACCCGGGCGGCCACCGGGCGGCGTTCGTCGAGATGGTGAGGCAGGCGGCCCGACTCGCGGATCAGGAAACCGGGTGAGACACTCGGGGGGAGCCGTGGGCGAGTCAGTCGTCCACGGCTCCTTCGTAGCGAGGGTTCACGACCAGATCGTCGCCGTCGAAGATCTTGCGGTCCCACGGGAAGATCACCGTGGCATCGGTCTCGAGCGCGAAATAGTCGGGCTTGTAGCCCTGCGTGCGCACGAAGCTCGTCGCGGTGCGCACCTCGGCCGGTCCGACGTCGCGCACGGCGGCCAGCGCCAGGCGCAGGGTCTCACCGCTCGTCGCGATCTCGTCGACCAGCAGCACGCGGCGGCCGTGCGCCTCGAGGGGTGCCGACGAGAGCACGGCCGGACGGTCACGCACGCGGCGGGCGCCTTCCTTGCGGCTCACGGTTATCGAGTGGAAGTCGACCCGCAGAATGGACGCCACGATCGCACCCGGAATGGCTCCCGTACGCGCGATGCCGATGACCAGGTCGGGTCGGTAGTCGCGCGCGACCTTCAACGCAAGCGCGCGGCACACCTCCCCGAACATCTCCCAGGTCAGATTCAGATAGTCGTCCGCACCGGGCGAGAACGGGTTGTTCGGATACGGCTGTGACATGCGGCGCTCCGGGGTTCGGGCCTCGTGCTCGCAAGGTAGCGCGGCGCGGATAGCCTCATCAATGCCCACGTGTGTCGCGCGCCCGGTTGACCCCCGGCCACGGCCTCGCCAACGTGCCCGCGGCGGTCGCGGCCCGGCCCCCGGCGCACCGACCGGGATCGGCCGCCTGCCGCAGTGCGCACGAAGGAGAGGTCCTTGGCAGACGACCCCGCGCTGGCCGCGCAGCGAAAGCTCGAAGCCGCCCTCGAGGCTTCAGGGGCACCCGACCCACGGGTGTATTACCGCGACGCGCTGCGCACGTTGCGCGAGCGCGATCCGGTGGCGTACGACGAACTCGTGGCCTACTACCGGGATGAACTCGTGCCCGCGGTCGCGGGCGGTGGGACGGAGCCGCTGGCAGCCTGGAGGGCCTACGGGCGGCTCCTGGCCGAGCGCGTCGCGCCCGGGCGGACGGTGAGCGTCGACCCGACGGGCCGGGCGGAGCCGTACGAGGAGCCCCCTCCGCCCGACCGGCTCGTGCTTCACCTGCCGGAGCGCGCCAACCAGCGGGCCCTGGTCGTAGCCCTTCCGCTCGCTCCCACACCGGCTCAGAGCGCCACGCTCGATCTGCTGGTGGCGGGGCGGCAGCGGCTCCCCGACGCCTGACCCGGAGGGATCATGAACGAAGAGCGCCTCAGGACCCCCACGAACATGGTCTGGTCCCCCCGGCCGGGCTGGGCGACCGTGCGCCTGGTCGGCACCTGCGCCGACCGTACGCTACGCCGCGGACAGGTGGTCCTGCACACCCCCAGCGCCGAGTACGACGTGCCCGGTCGCAGCGACGGACTCGAGCCGGGTACGGCGGTGATCATCCTGCACGAGGCCGCTCGTCTGGTCGAAGACGACCTGCACCTGGTGCCCGAGCACGCGGTGGTGGCGGTGGGAGAGGCCCTGCCCTGACGCCCTAGCCCGCCACCTCGCCCGAGGCCCTGCGCCCGAGTGCGGCGTCGATCGCTTCGGCGAGTTCCTGGGCGGTGAACGGCTTGCGGAGCACGACGAGTGAGGGGTCCAGGTCGCGGTGGGGGCCCAGCGCTTCGCCCGTGTAGCCCGACATGAAGAGCACCGCGGCGCCGGGGCGCTCGACCTTGAAGCGCTCCCATAACTCGTGCCCTTTCATGCCGGGCATCACCAGGTCGGTGAAGAGCAGGTCGATGGCTTCGTCGGTGCCGCGCACGACTTCGAGCGCGCCTTCGGCGTCTCCGGCCTCGAGCACCCGATAGCCCCAGCGCTCCAGTCGCCGACGCACGAAGGCACGCACGCCTTCTTCGTCGTCCACGAGCAGGATGGTGCCGGTTCCCGGTGCCTGCACCTGCGCGGCGGGGGGACGCCCCGCCGACGTGCGCGCGGCCCGCACCGGCAGGAAGACGTGCATCGTCGTGCCCCGGCCCGGGGTGCTCTCGACCGCGATGTGGCCGCCGGCCTGCTGGACGATTCCGTAGGCTGTCGAGAGCCCGAGCCCTGTGCCCTCGCCGCGCGGCTTCGTCGAGAAGAACGGATCGAAGATCCGCTCCACGACCTCGGGCTCCATACCCACCCCGTCGTCGCGCACGCGCAGCACGGTCCACTCGCCCTCGGGCACCACGGTGTGGCCCACCCGCGTGGCCGTATCGAAGTGGACCGTGTCGGTCTCGATCTCGATGACGCCCCCCTCGCGCGTGGCGTCCCGTGCGTTGGCCACCAGGTTCAGGATCACCTGTTCGATCTGCCCCGAGTCGGCGAACAAGGGCGTGCGCCGGTCGGCCAGGTACACGCGCAGATCCACGTGCGCGCCGAGAAGCCGCTGCAGGAAACCACGGTAGCCCTCCACCAGGTCACCCAGATCGAGCGCTTCGGGCGTGCTGTCCTGTTCGCGCGCGAAGGTGAGGAGCTGCCTCGTGAGTTTCGCGCCGCGCTCCTGCACGTCGACGAGCTCGCGTAGTCCGGCGGCGACGTCGCTCGGCAGGTCGTCGCGATCGAGCAGCACCTCGGCCTGGCCGCCCACGACCGTGAGCAGGTTGTTGAAGTCGTGCGCGACGCCCGACGCGAGCTGGCCGATCGCCTCCATCTTCTGCGACTGCCGAAGCTGCCCCTCGAGGTTCTTTCGTTCGCGAATGTCTCGGGCAACGAACGACAGGTACTCGACGCTCCCGTCGGGCGCCGGGTGCGCCACCGCCGAGGTGAGCGCGGGAATGACCTCTCCGTCGGGCCCCTGCAGGGCGATCTCGCCCATCCACCGCCCGGTACGCACGATCGTGGGCAGAACGTCTTCGAAGATCTCGTCCCGGTACTCGGGGGGATGCAGATCAGAGACGAACAGACCCTCGAGGGGCGCGTCTTCCTCCAGCCCGACCAGGCGGCGCCCCACGGCGTTCAGATAGGTGACCCGGCCGTCGGGGCGCGCGAGGACCACGCAGTCGAGCGAAGCCTCCAGGGTACGCACCAGGCGCTGGCGTTCCGCCTCGGCCCGCCGGCGGGCCCAGGCCGACCCGAAGAGCTGAGCCACCAGGCGGAGGCGGGCGTCGAAGTCGTCGGCGAAGCCGCTCTCGTGGGCGACGTCGAAGCCGACGAAGCCCACCACCTCGCCTTCGCAGATCAGCGGCGCCGCCGCCATGGCGCGCACGCCGGCCTCTTCCATGTACTCCCGCTCGGCCCGGGCCTGCTCGCCGAGCACGTCGAGGCGGAGGACGATCACGGTGCGCCCGGCCAGCAACTCACCCGTAAACCATCGGAAGCGATCGCACGGCACGTTCTGGAAGTCGTCGTGCTTCGAAGTGAGGCCCGCCGCAAACCACTCGCGCTGGTTCGAGAAGAACGTGTGGTCCGGCGAGAACACCGACAGGTACGACCGCTCCGCGCCGAGCGCCTCACCCAGCGCTCCGAGCGCCCGGTCGAGCGCGGCGTCGAAGTCGTGCAGGGAAACGTCGATGAACTCGGCCGAGAGCCGCTGCAGGAGCGCCAGGAACGCCTGCCGGTCGGCCGACTCGGCGCCGACCGCGTCGAGTCGCCGGCTCACCTCGTGGGCCCTGGCGGACTCCTCTTCGAGCAACCAGAGCACCAGAAAGACTCCCAGGCCGAAGAGGAGAACCAGGTCCAGGAAGTCGAGCACGCGCAGATCGCCGGGGGTCGGCACCCAGTAGCGCACCATGTAGTGCACCTGCTGCGCCGCGACGAGGGCGTGCGCGACCACGACCGAGCGATGCCCGAGCCAGCCGCGGGCCACTGCGGAGCGCCAGATCGCAAAGGCCGCGTAGGCGAACGCGGCACCCATGACCGCGTACCCCAGCGTCACCCGCCAGAGCGCTCGCACCTCGGGGGCCGCGCCCGCGGTCGCCTGCACGAGGAGAGCGCCCACCAGAATCGGTGCCACCACGATCGCGGCGAGCCCACGGCCCCTGGGCACCTCCACTCCGGAGAGCACCGCCGCTCCGGCCATCAGCAGAACCGCGTGCTCCAGCCCGCCCGCCACCGCGACGAAGCTGCCGACGTGGCGTAGCAGCGTGTCGGGTGTGCCCGTCGCCACCTGCGAGAGCGCCAGCGCGCCGCCGAGTCGGCCCAGCGCCGCGGCCGCCCAGGCAGCAGCCCAACAGCCCAGATAGAAGCGCCCGTACGCCCGCGCCACACCGAACAGGCACGCGGCGAGCAGCAGCGCCATCGCGGCCTGGGCGAGCAGCGAGGTCATGGCTGTGGTGTCCATGCACCCCTCGGGCCGTGGGGGTGGGTGTCGGCTGAAGGCGGACGTCGCGAGCGGGGAGGAAACGCGCCGTCCACACTCCTAGAGTGGGACGGCCCCGCCGGTCCGGTCAACGTCGAAGAGCGCTCCACTCAGGAGCATCGGCCCGGAGCGGCACATTCTGAAACGCCTGGCTCGCCGTCAGGCGACCCGGAGCGAAGCCGCGGAGGCAGGGGGGAGCCCGTCTCGGGCCCGGCAGACGTCGGCCGGGCCGCTCAGGTCGCGGGGGCAGGTTCCGCGTCGGTCCCGGCGCCCTCCACCATGTAGGCCACTCCCCAGGCGCCCGGACCCAGATGGGTCGAGATCACGGGTGTCGCCGGCGCGGAGAGGATCTCGACGTCCCTGCCGAAGCGTGAGCGCAGTTCCGCCGCAACCGTGTCTACGATGTCGGGACAGGCCACGTGGACCACGCCGAAGCGCACGCGCCCGGCATCGGCGGGCACCCGCTCCCGGATCGCGTCGAGCAGGGCGGCCATGACCCGACGGCGGCCGACCGCCTTGCCCACGGGCTCCACGTGGCCCTCCGCCGTCAGGCCGAGGATCGGCTTCACATTCAGGACGGCCCCGAGCAGCGCCCGCCCCCGGCCGACCCGTCCGGATGCGATGAGGCGCTCGAAGGTGTCGACGGTGAAGAGGATGCCGGAGCGGCGCCGGATCCGCGCCAGGGCGGCGGCGATGCGCTCGGGTGTCTCACCCGCCTCGGCCATCTCGGCCGCACGCAGTGCGAGCAGGCCCTGCAGCAGCGAGGCGCCCAGCGAGTCCACCAGCGTGACCGGCGCCTCTTTCACGTAGTCCCGCGCCGCCTCGGCCGACGCGTAGGTCCCCGACAGCGACGAGCCGAGCACGACCGCGACCACGTGCTCGGCCTGCTCGGCCGCCCGCCGCATTCCCTCGACGAACGCCGCCGGCGGGGGCTGAGACGTGGTCGGCACCGGGCCTTCGGCCGAAAGGCGCGCATGGAACTCCTCGGCGGTGATGTCGACACCGTCGCGGAGCGAAGACGTCCCATCGACGAGCACCATGGGAACCACCTCGATGCCGTGCGCCCGCACCACCTCTTCGGGCAGATCGGCGGCCGAATCCGTCAGTACGCCCACGGGGCGCCGCGCCAACGAGACGTGACCTCCCTCGCCCGCCCTGGCCAGCGCGTCGTGCTGCGCCTGCATGTCTTCGGCCTTGTGCGTCGCGAGCGTCCCCAGCGTGCGCAGATAGGCGAACACCTTCTCCGGCTCGTCGGTGTGCACATGGATCTTGGCGAGCCCTTCCGAGCGGATCACGATGAGCGAGTCCCCGAAGGGCCGCAGCGCCTCGCGCAGGGCCGCCTGGGACGGCAGCCCCTCACCGCGCACGAGCGCCTCCGTGCAGTAGCGGAAGCGCTCCTCGTCCTGCGGGTACTCCGCGGCCGCCGCAGCCAGCACGTCCTCGTCGCCCGTGGCCCCCGTCCGACCCTCACCCTCGGTCCCCGACGCGCGCCAGCCGCCATCGAGCGCCACCACGGGATCTCCGCGCAGCAGGCCGACCACTCCCTCGAGCAGGGCCACGAAGCCCTTGGCTCCGGCGTCCACGACGCCGGCCGCCCGCAGAGCCGGTAGCAGTTCGGGCGTGCGCGCCAGCGACGAGCGCGCGCTGTCGAGCAGGTCTTCGAGCAGCTGGGCGACGTCCTGGGTGGCGGAGTGGACCGCGGCCGCCGCCGTATCGCGCATCACCGTGAGAATCGTCCCCTCGACCGGCCGCTCGATGGCCTCGTCGAGGCGCTGCACCCCTGCCGCGAGGGCACCGCCGAACCCACGCGCGTCGGTACGGTCGACCCCTTCGAGGGCACAGGCGAACCCGAGCAGGAAGTGCGAGAGCATCATCCCACAGTTGCCTCGGGCACCGAGCACCGCCGCCTGTGCGGCTTCGTGGGCCACCTCCGAGACGGCGCGGGCCTCACAGGCTGCGAGGTGATCCTGGATGGCGCGCACCGTCAGGGCCAGGTTGGTC
>RFGQ01000266.1 GCA_003695865.1 Gemmatimonadota bacterium
ATGCCCACCAGGTCCCACATCGAGGCGCGCAGCCGCGCGCGTGTCTCGGCGATGCGGGCTTCCCGCTCCCCTTCCGGGCTCTCGGGCGCGGTCGACGGGGCGGCGGATCGGCCGGCCCCGGCGGCGGCCGATTCGGCACCCTCCTCCGGCAGGCCGCCCCTCGCTCGGCCGCCGTCCTCGCCAAGGGCTGTGTCGTCGCGTCCCGCGCTCAGCTCCTCCCGTACCGCGAGCGCCCCCCGGTGCGCGAACACGACGGCCTCCACGAGCGAGTTCGACGCGAGCCGATTCGCCCCGTGAACCCCCGTGCAGGCCACCTCGCCCGCCGCCCACAGGCCCGGCAGGGTGGTGCGGGCGTCGTTGTCGGTGAACACGCCACCGCACACGTAGTGCGCCGCCGGCACCACCGGGATCCCCTCGGTCGGCTCGCAGCCGCGGGCCCGGCACCCCGCCACCGCGTCGGGGAAGCGCTGTTCGAGCACTTCCGGCGGGATGGGGCTCGTGTCGAGCACCACGTGCGGGTCGCCGGTGCGCTTGAGTTCGCGATCGATCGCGCGGGCCACCACGTCTCGGGGGGCCAGCGAGCCCCGCGGGTCGTAGTCGTCCATGAACGGCGTGCCGTCCATGCGCCGCAACACCGCTCCCTCGCCCCGCAACGCCTCGGAGATCAGGAACGCGGGATCTTCGGTCGGATAGAGCGCCGTGGGGTGGAACTGAATGAACTCCATGTTCCCGACGCGCGCCCCGGCCCGATACGCCATCGCGATCCCGTCCCCGGTGGCAATTGCGGGATTCGTGGTGTGACGGTAGACCTGCCCGCAGCCCCCCGTGGCGAGCACTACCGCGGCCGCCTCGATGTGCACGAGCTCGCCGGCGTGGTGTTCGAGCACCAGGGCGCCCGTGCAATGGCGACCACCCGCACCCTCGTCGACGGTCAGGTCGATCGCCAGGTGGTCTTCGACCACCCGGATGTAGGGCGAGCGGGCGACGGCATCGAGCAGGGCCGCCTCGACGGTGCGCCCCGTGTGGTCGCCCGTGCGCGCGATCCGCCGCCGCGAGTGGCCGCCTTCACGACCCAGAGAGAGCGCCCCGCCCTCGAGGTCGAAGGCGGCGCCCCGTGCCATCAGCTCGCGCACGCGCTCCGGTCCCTCGCGGGCGAGCAGCTCGACGGCCTCGACCCGGCACAGGCCGCCGCCCACCGCGAGGGTGTCGGCCACGTGCAGCTCGGGCGAATCATCGGGACCGAGGGCGGCCGCGATGCCGCCCTTCGCCCAGTTGGTGTTCGATTCGGCGCGCGCCTTCTTGGTGACGAGCAGCACGTGGAGCGGATCGGCCACGTCCAGCGCGAACGTGAGGCCCGCCATGCCGCTGCCGATCACCAGCACGTCGGTCGAGAG
>RFGQ01000267.1 GCA_003695865.1 Gemmatimonadota bacterium
CCCCAGAACAACCGCTCCGCGCTTGAGTTGGGTCTACTTCGACGGCCGCCACATCTTCTGAGGCGCCGCATTTTCGCCGCACGGGGCCAGGCCCCGAGCAGGGCTACGACCCCAGCGCGGCTACGACCCCAGGGCGGCTACGACCCGAGCGCCTCTTTCACCTTCTCGACGAGGTGCTCGGTGCCCGCGGCTTTGTCCGCGCAGTCATCAGCCCCGTAGGCCTCTTTGAGCGCGGCGAGGTCGGAGGCGTCGAGGGCCGAGATCAACCACACGTTGCGGTTGGGATTGGCCTCCTTGAGGTCCTGGCAGAGCGCTCCCCCGTTCTGGGTAGGCATGAGGAAGTCGACGAGGACGAGATCGGGATCGCACTCCTCCACCGCGGCCACCGCGTCGAAGGGGTGCTCGACGTCGAAGACCTCGAACCCCTCGTCGCGCAGAGCGTCACCGAGGAGGGCGCGCTGGGTACGGCTGTCGTCGACGATGACCAACCGCTTGGGGTCGCCCGGCTGGCGGGCCCCGCCGGTGGTGGGAGTGATATTCCACTCGTTGGTGGAGCCGCGCCGTTTGCTCGCGAGGAGCGCGAGCAGGCCTTCGGCGTCGACGTAGATCATGGCCACGCTGCCAAAGCGCAGCCGGCTCCCGGGCTCGATGGGCACCGAGTCCGAGGAGCGCGCGAGCACGGCTTCGCCGTTGACCTCGGTCCCGTTGCGCGAGCCCGCGTCCTGCACCCGCACACCGCCCTCGTCCACGCGCAAGATGGCGTGCAGCTTGGACACCGACTCGTCGGGCACGGGCAGATCGCAATTCGAAGTCCGCCCGAGGGTGATGAAGCTGTAGGGCGAGTTCTCTTTGCGCCGCACGGGAAAGACCGGACTGTAGGGCACGGGTTCGCCCCTGGCCGCCGCGGTGAGCACCCCGAAGTGCAACTCGCTCGTCTGGATGGGCCCCCGCGGGAAGCGAAGCAGGCGGTTGCCCGCGCACACGAAGAAGGCGTCTCCCTCCCGGGCCCGGATCACGTTGGCGTCGAGCTCGGGATACTCGTCGGCCATGTCGACGAGGGTCCTCAGCTCCGGGTCTGCGTTCGGCTCCACGGGTCAAGTCTAGCAGGCTGCGGAAAAACTCAAGGCGGAGCAGCCTGCGCTCTCGGGTGGGGGCCCCGTCGCGACCGCGCTCTCGACGTAGTTGCACCTCGGCGGACCGCGACCAACGGGAGCGCCTCTCTGCCATGAGTCGCCACGGCCTCCGCCGGTGGCGTTGGAACAACCCCTCTGAAACGCAAAGC
>RFGQ01000268.1 GCA_003695865.1 Gemmatimonadota bacterium
CACGCCCGGCGACCCCGCCCACGGAAGACCGTCCCCCGCGAGCGCCGCCGGGCGGCACACTCGATCCGCTCGCGCAGGATCACTTCCTGCGCGGGCGCCACCTGCTGCGCACGGCCGGCGACCCGGCGGCGCTCACGGCCGCCGCCGCACAGTTCGACACCGCTCTCGCGCTCGACCCGGCGTTCGGGCGCGCGCACGTCGCGCTCGGCGAGGCGTTCGCGCGGCGCGCCGACCTGCGGGCGGCCGACCGCGACGCCCTGGTCGACTCGGCCCTCGCGCATGCCGAAACGGCCGTCTCGGTCTCGCCCGACCTGCCCGAAGCCTACACGCTGCGGGCGTTGCTCCGCTGGACCCGGAGGTGGGACTGGAGCGGGGCCGAGGCCGACTTCCAGGCCGCCCTGGCGGCCGGAGACGAGCCGTTCGTGCGCCGTCTGTACGCCGACTACCTGGCCTCGGCGGCCCGCTTCGACGAAGCGCTCGAGCAGATCAATCGGGCGCGGGACGCGGCGCCGGGCGACCCCGACCTGCTGGCCGCACACGGCGCGCTGCTCTTCCGGGCGTCGCTGCTCATCGAGGCCGAGCCGCTGCTCCGTCGTGCGGTGGAGCTGCGTCCCGACAACCCCGAAGCGCGCATCTTCCTGGCGCGCACCCTGCTGGGACTCGGCCGATCCCGCGAGGCGGCCGACGCCCTGGGAGACGCACGCAACCCGTCGGCGGATCCCCTGCTGCGCCTGTGGCGGGCCCACATCCTGCTACGCGAGCAGCGCCGTCCGGTGACGGCCGAGCGCATCATGGCCAACCTGGTCGAGCAGATCCGCGGCCGGGCGGGCCAGCGCGCCGACGCCCCCTACTGGCTCGCCTCGCTACACGTGGTCACGGGCGAACTCGACCGGGCCGCCGAGCGTCTCGCGCAGGCCGCGCGGATCCCGTCCCCCGCTCTCGTGTGGCTGCCCACCGATCCGCTGTGGGCGCCCCTGCACGGGCACCCCCGCTACGAGCGCCTCGTCGAGCGCATCCGCAGCGGCGAGCGGTGAGGTGGGCGGGGGCCTCAGGGCTCCGCCTCGGGCGCACCCGGGGAGCGCCGACCAAGCCTGCCCGGCTTTCCGCGATCCCCCCGCACTCGCTCGCGCCACTCCAGCCCGGTCGCCTCGGACACCAGCTCGGCGATCGCGTTCGCCAGCGCGCTGCCTTCGATCCCGTCGCCGAGCGCGAGGTGCCGGCGCCCGATTCGGGGCACCCCCCGCAACTCGTAGCTGACGGTGGCGCGCGCGCCCTGGCCCGTCTGCCCGTTCACGCGCAGCTCCAGGTGGTCGAGATCGGCCACCGCCACTTCGTGCCGTAGGGGGAACAGCAGCGACCGCACCGTGACCACCCGGCGCCGGTCCGCCTCGACGGTGAGCCGGTTGAACAGGGTGAACAGACCGAGCAGAAGCAGCAGCCCGCCCACCAGGCCGAACACCACCAGGAACAACAGCCCGAATGCCACGAAAATCGCCCCGAAGCCGCCGCCGCCCGCCTGACTCGTGGCGCCGAACGCCAACAGGCCGCCCCCCAGAAACACCGCCCCGAAGACGGTCATCATGACGCCCGCCACGGCCTGCCGGAACCGCGGATAGACCAGTCGAACGCCGGCCCCGTGACGTTCGGCAGTCACGGGACCGGCGGGCAGGTCGAACGGATCGCCGGTGCGGGGCGGCGCGAGCGCCGGATGCGCGGCGGTGAGCGGCGGATCGACCTTCAGCACCGGAACCTCGAACGTCTGATCGAGGTCGGCCCCCGGGAGCGCGGCCCGCACGCGGATCGTCCACCACACGTAGGCGTCGGACTCCGGCTCGGACGGAGGCAGGTCGGCGGGCAGTTCGAAGGTGAAGCGCAAGCGCACGCCCAGCCCGGCCGACTCCACGGCCGGATCCACGTCGCGGGACCACAGCACCTTCTCCCAGCGACTGCGGTCCTCGCCGCGCCCGCGCACTTCGGTACGCACGCAGGCGAGGGTCACCGTGAAGTGTCCGTCGCCCGCGCGCACGCAGGGAAGCTCGAGCGACCCGCCCACGTGGCCCCCCAGGGAACCGGGAAACGGATCGAGCGCCAACTCCAGCCCGCGAAAGCGGCGCCAGCGCAGCGTCTCGCGCACGGCGGTGAAGACCAGCAGGGGAGCGACCGCGGCGAAGAGGGGAATCCCCCACAGGAGCAACGGATGCAGGTCGGCGCGTTGCGTCACCCAACCCCACATGGCGGCGCCGGCGAGGATCGTCCAGATCACGGCGCCGAACCAGTGGGCGGCCACGGTGGCGCCTCCGCGCGCGCGCACGCGGCCGCCGGCCCAGCGCTCGTCGTCCAGCGCGACCGTGGCGGCAGGTTCCGTCATCGCGACCTCCCATGCAGGTTCGAGTGCGGCGGGCATCTCCCCAGCCCCGGCTCGCAGTCTGAGCCCATGGGTCCGGGCACGCCAGCGGCCCCGGCCTGAGGGCGCGCACCCGGCCGCGCCACGCTCGGCGCTGAACCCTGAACCACGCCGACCGCGTACCGAGGAGACATGGACCGAGATGCGACGATCGCGGGCGTCCGCGTGCCGGCACGGCGGCGGGGGCGATGGACCCGGGCGGTGGTGCGGCTGCTCGCAAGGGCCACCCGGATCGCGGCCGCGGCAACGGCGCTCCTGGCGCTGCCCTTCTTCCTGCTGGTGCGGGGCTCGGTGTGGGCTTACAGGGACCTGGGCTGGCCCACCTGGGGGGCGGTCGCGGGGGGCCTGCTCGCAGCCGGCCTTGTTGTACTCGCCTACGCGGCGCTCGGGTGGCGCCGCTTCACGGGGCGCCGACTCCCCCGCCTGCTCGGACGGGCGACGCTCCTGGCGACGAGTGCCTACGGCGTGTTCGCGCTGCTCTACCTGTCGGCCGCGCAGGCGAAGAGCGCTCCGGTGCGGGCCGAATACACCGCGCTCCATCCGCTCCTGCGCCTGGCCACGAGCACGTGGCTGATGGTGGACCGTGACGCGGTCGTCACCGACATGGCCCGCACCGCCGAAGACTACCTGCGCATGGGGCTGCCGGTGAACGAGGCCTCGCTCCACTTCCGGCTCGAGGACCGCTGGGTGCACGCGCTCGACCTGCGCACCGCCGGGCGTCCGGAATGGCGCAACCGCCTCGTCGGTCTCTACTTCCGAGCCATGGGGTTCCGCACCCTGCGGCACGTCGGCACGGCCGATCATCTGCACGTCTCGCTGCCGCGCGGGGACGGCTGAGGCAGGACCGGGAACCGCGGCCGCGGCCCACCGGTTGGGACCGTGGACAGACGACTGGTTCCCGCCAGAGCGAGAACGGGCCGGACGCCTCTCGAGGCGCCGGCCCGCTTCTCGTTCGCCCGCCGGCCGCGACGGACCCGCCCGCGGCCCTCAGGGGGCCACGCCCGGTGCCCGAGGCGGGCCGCCGCGGCCGGTCCGGGTCAGATGTGGCGCATCACGGGGGGTGGGCCGGGGTCGGGCCCGGTGTCGCCGGGTCCGGTGGGCGACCCGCCGCAGGCGGCCGCCGTCCAGGCCGCGGCCAGCCACGTCAGTGCGCGCAGGGCGCGCAGGGTCCTGTGTCCCATGGTCCGCCTCCTTGCGGAAGGAACAGGCGCGAGGCTTCCCTGCCCCGCGGAAGGCCGGAGCGGCCGGCCCTCTCCTCTCCATATCGGCCGCAAGATCCGATGCTGCACCCCGCCGCCGCCGGAGGGAAGGCATCTTCACCACTCGGGCCCCCACGGCGGCGCCACCGCACGGGGCGCCGGGCGGCGTCCCCCCGTCGCGGAACCCTCCCGCCTGTGCAGGTGGGCCGTCGTAGGCCATCTTCCGCGCGGCCGACCGCGCGTCGGGCGCGGCGCTCCCGGTGAGAGAAAAGCACGGCGATGTCGGCGGATTCACGATCACACCAGAGCCTTCGCGCCGTCCTCGGCGACGTCGCGTCACAGCCGCCGGACCCCCGTGTACCCGGGCTCATGCGCGCCGGCGGCGCGTGGGGACGCGGGGTGCGGGGGTTTGTGGTGTACGCGCTCCTCGGCGCGGCGGCGGCCGGCGCGGCCGCCGCCGCTCCCCTCGCGGGGGAGATGAGCCCCCCGTCCCTGCAGGCGACCCCCGACCGAGCGCCCGACACCACCGCCGCCGCGCTCGCCGCGCGGCTGCGTGCCCGCGTCGACGCTACCGCCCGCTCCGCCCGGCTGCCCGCGCTCACGGTGGTGTTCGTGCGCGCCGGCGCGCGCCCCATCGTGGCGGGCGGCGCGGGCGGCGAAGGGACGGCGCGCCGCTACCGGCTCGGCGAAGCCTCGTCGGCCGTCACCGCCCTGGCCGCCTATTCGCTCGTCGCCCGCGGACGGCTCAGCCTCGACGACCCGGTCGACCTGCCCACCGGGGGGCGCCGCCGCGCCGCCGGCCTCACCGTGCGCCACCTGCTGGAGCATCGCTCCGGCCTGCCCCGCCTCTTCGGCCTGGCCGGCGGCGCGGGCCTCGGCGACGCCTACCTGAGCGCCCCGCCCGGCGAGCGGTTCGAGCCGAGCGCGTTGAACGACCTGCTGCTGCGCCGCGTCGTCGAGGCCGCCGCGGGGCGCCCGTACGAGGCCGTGAGGGACGAACTGCTCGGCCCGCCGACCGGCGCCGACGGGGCGCCCGCGC
>RFGQ01000269.1 GCA_003695865.1 Gemmatimonadota bacterium
CGTCCACGCCGGGCGGCGGCGTGGGCGGATGGGCGGGCGCGCCCTCCGCGAGGATGATGCCCAACGCGTCGCCGGCGAAGAGGGTACCGTCGGCCTCGCGCAGGTAGGCCAGGTGGTGGGCGATGTGCCCCGGGCTCGGCACGACCCTCAGGCCCGGCGGCCCGGCACCCGCCGCTTCGGCCGACCCCGCCAGCGGGCGGATCCGCCCGGCCCCGACCGGCAGCACCTCGCCCCACAGGCGGTCGTGCGCCTCGCCGAACACGCGGCGGGTGCTGGCGACCAGTCGCTCCGGGTCGGCCATGTGGGGCGCCCCGGCCTCGTGCACCCAGACGACGGCCTCGGGCGCCCGCGCGGCGATGTGCCCGGCCGCACCCGCATGGTCGAGGTGTACGTGCGTGAGCACCACGTGGCGCACGTCGCCCAGGCGGACTCCCTGCCGCTCCAGCGCGGCGGCGAGCGCGTCGAGCGTGGTCGACGGACCCGGGTCGACGAGCGTGGGCTCGGGGTCGTCGATCCAGTAGGGCGTGATCGCGCCGCGGAGCCCCAGATGCTCCACGTCGAGCGCGTGAACGCTCATGCCGCCTCCCGTCCGGCGGAACCCTGCCGCCTCACGCACGCGGGGGGTGTCCGGACCCCCGGACACCCCCCACACCGTTCCGTGCCGCCCACCCCAGCGCGCCCCTTCGGGGTCAGCCCCGCTGCTCGATGGGCACGAAGTCGCGCTGATCGGCGCCCACATACACCTGGCGCGGCCGCGCGATCTTCTGCTCCGGATCCTCGAGCATCTCCTGCCACTGGGCCAGCCAGCCCACGGTGCGCGGAATCGCGAACAGCACCGGGAACATCTCGACCGGGAAGCCCATGGCCTGGTAGATGAGCCCCGAGTAGAAGTCGACGTTCGGGTACAGGTTGCGCGAGACGAAGTACTCCTCCTCCAGCGCGATCCGCTCCAGCTCGAGCGCGATGTCGAGCAGCGGATTGCGTCCCGTCACCTCGAACACCTGGTCGGCCGTGCGCTTGATGATGCTCGCGCGCGGGTCGTACGCCTTGTAGACCCGGTGCCCGAAGCCCATCAGGCGTTCCTCCTTGGCCTTCACCCGCTCCAGGAACGCCGGCACGTTCTCGACCGATCCGATGCGCTGCAGCATGCGCAGCACGGCCTCGTTCGCGCCGCCGTGCAGGGGGCCGTAGAGCGCGGCCATGGCGGCCGCCAGCCCCGAGTAGGGATCGGCCTCCGAGCTGCCCACCACGCGCATGGCCGTGGCCGAGCAGTTCTGCTCGTGGTCGGCGTGCAGGATGAAGAGCACCTCGAGCGCCCGCTCCAGCACAGGATTGGGTCGGTAGCCCTTGCCGCCGATGCGGAAGAGCATGTTCAGGAAGTTGGCCGTGTAGCTGAGCTCGTTCTCGGGGTACACGACCGGCAGCCCCCGGTGGTGCCGATACGCGAAGGCCGCGAGCGTGGGCATCTTCGCAACCAGCCGCACGATCTGCTCCCAGCGCACCTCGGGGTCGCGAATCTGCTTGCCCTCGGGGTAGAAGGTCGACAGGGCGGCCACCGCGCTGATGAGCATGCCCATGGCGTGCGCGTCGTAGCGGAAGCCGTCGAGCACGGTGCGGATGTTCTCGTGCACGTAGGTGTGCAGCGTCACGTCGCGCACGAAGGATTCGAGCTCGGACTCCGTCGGCAGTTCACCCTTCAGGAGCAGATAGGCGACCTCGAGGAACGTCGCGCGCTCGGCGAGCTGCTCGATGGGGTAACCACGGTAGCGCAGGATCCCCTTGCCGCCGTCGATGAACGTGATGGTGCTGCGCGTCGAGACGGTGTTGGTGAACGCGGGATCGTACGACATCATCCCGAAGTCGTCCTCGTTCACCTTGATCTGACGCAGATCCATGGCGCGGATGACGTCGCCCTCGTGGATCTCGACCTCGTATTCGCGCCCGGTCCGGTTGTCGCGGATCGTCAGCGTCTGCTTCGCGTCGTTGCCGTTGTCAGCCATATCGCCTGCTCCGTGGAGGAGATCCACGTCCTGAAGTCAGCCTGTGGGGTGCGCCTTGCGCCCGCGCGGAGGGACCCGGCGTCGGGGCACGCGGGCAGCGTGAAAACCTAACGAAACCCGCGGAGTGCGGTAAGGTGGGCGGCGGGGCCGGTGCCCGGTCGAAGACCCGAAGGTACGAAGGTACGAACGGCTGGCCCGCGACGGCGGCCGCCCCTACGCCCCGTCCTTCATCCGCCCCCGTGCGGCACGTGCGCCCCCGAGTCGTTCGACCACCTCGGGGTCCAGATGCAGGTCGAGCTGGGGGAAGGCGATCGTGATCCCGGCGTCGTTCAGCGCACGGCGAATGGCGAAGTTCACGTCGGAGCGGGTGGCCCGGGCATCCCACGGATTCTCGATCCAGACGGAGACCTCGAACACGATCGACGAATCCGCGAACTCCCACAGGTGCACCTTGGGCTCCTTGGCCAGGGAGCGCCCCTCGAGCGCCCGCGCGGCCGCGAGCAGCACGTCCCGGGCGTACTCGACGTCCGTATCGTAGGCCACGCCGACCCGGGCGCGGATGCGGTAGAGCTGGTCGTGGAGCGTGAAGTTCTTCACCGTGCTCTGCACGAGCGTGCTGTTGGGGATGATCAACTCCTCGTCGTCCCACGTGCGCGCGACCGTCGAGCGGATGCGCATGTCGTCGACGCGCACGACCTTTCCGTCGACCTCCAGCACGTCGCCCGGGGTGATCGACCGCTCGATCAGCAGAATGACCCCCGAGACGAAGTTCTGCAGGATGTTCTGCATGGCGAATCCGAGGCCCACGGCCACCACGGCGCCGGCGGTGAACAGCGTGGTGAGGTCGATACCGATGGTCTCGACGGCGACCCCCGCGCCGACGAGCATGATGCTGTAGTGGGTCAGCCGCTGGGCCGTGGCGACCGCCCCGGCGTCGAGCTCGCGCACACCCAGGCGCGCGCCCCGCGCGAGAATCCGCTGCGCCACCCGCGAGGCGAGGTAGGCCGCACCGAGAATGGCCATCGCCACGAGCACCGACTCGACGGTCACACTGCGGTCCGACACGTGGAACAGCGTGAAGTCGAGCACCTGACGAATCGTCTGAGCGAGCGCGATCATGGAGCTCCGTGGAACGAGTTCACAGCCAGCCTCGGCGACGGAAGTACCAGAGCATGCCGGCGACGACGCCGAGCATCACGGCCCACACCGCAGGGTACGCCCAGCGGACGGCCAGCTCCGGCATGTACTGGAAGTTCATCCCGTAGACACCGGCGATGAACGTGATGGGGATGAAGATCGTGGCGACCAGCGTGAGCACCTTCATGACGTCGTTGGTGCGCAGACTGAGCATGCTGGCGTAGGTGTCGAGAATCGTCCCGGTGAGGTCGCGGACCGACTCGTTGAGGTCGATATCCTGGCGCACGTGATCGAGCACGTCGTGCAGGAACGGGAGCGTCTCGGGCCGCACCAGGTCCGGCGGCTCGAGCAGCAGGCGATCGAGCGCTTCGCGGAGCGGCATGAGCGCCCGGCGCAGCGAGATGGCCTCGGCCCGCAGGTCCTTCACCTCGCGGGGTACGTCGCGCCGCAGGTCCGTCAGGACGGCCTCGTCCAGATCTTCCACGCGCTCGATCAGATCGTCGAGCACGGGCAGGTAGGCGTCGACGATCGCGTCGAGCAGCGCATACCACAGGTAGTCGGGACCGCTCCCGCGCAGCCGCCCCTTCCCCTCTCGCAGCCGCGCGCGCACGAAGTCGAAACAGTCCTCGGGCACCTCCTGAAGCGTCCAGACGAAGCCCGGGCCGAGCACCAGGCTCACCTGCTCGCGCCGGACCGAGCGCCCTTCCCCCAGGCGGAGGGAACGCAGGACGAGCATCACCCGTCCGTCGACCTCGGCCACCTTGGGGCGCTGCGCCACGTTGACCGCGTCTTCGAGGAGGAGCGGGTGAACGCCCAGGGTCCGCCCGATCTCGGCGATGCGCTCCACGTCGTGGACGCCCACCTGGTCGATCCACAGCACCCCGGTATCGCGCGGCGCAGGAGGTTGCTCGCCCGGCGCCAGCACACCCTCCTCGAAGCCGCCGTCCGGGCCGTAGCGGACGACGCGAACCTCGCTGGGGCCGTCGGCGCGGTCCCCCGTGTAGCGGAGTGATCCCGGGGGCAGACCGATCTTTCGCTGTGTCTTCCGAAACCGTCGGCCCATCGCGCGAGAGCCTCTCTTTCGGCGGGGCGGGCGATACGGGAGGTGGGGTGATCCTCGGCTTCGAGTTACCGCCCCGCACGCCGTCCGACAAGGCCGGACGCCGGCGCGGGGGGCGTCAGCCGCCGCCCGTCGGCGTGCGCGACGAGTCGGGTGAGAACGTCCACGGAGGCACCGGCCGCCCGCTGCGTGCCGCCTGGAACCGGAACAGGAGTTCGCCCAGCACCTGCCCCGCGAAGGGCTCGCGCCGCGACAGGAAGGTGATCACGTCGTCGCGGTGCCGCAGCACGGCCCGGAAGGGCTCGGCCTCCTCGGGGGCCAGGCCCTCCACGTGCTCCTGCAGACGCGTGAAAAAGTCACTGGCCAGAAGCCGCGCCGACTCCGGGTTGCCGACGTTCGCCTCGAGGTATGCCGCGGCGAGCCGGCTCTCGAGCTGCAGCACCTCGAGCGACCGCTCGAGCTGCACCGCGTGCGCGTCGGCCTGCGCGACGTCGGCGCGCAGGCGCAGGATCAGGCCCAGTTGCCACAGCCACAGTCCCGCGACGACGAGGACCGCGAGCCCCCCACGCACGCCCAGCCGCTGATGGAGCGGCCGACGCCGAGGCGCTCCGTCCGACTGCGGCGCGTCGGCCGGCCGGGCACGGGCGCCCGTTTGCTCGTTTGCCATGACCATGGTCTCCCTCCTCTCTCGGGCGAACGGCGCTCGGCGCCACCCGCGGGTTCGGGCAGTGGACACCGCGCCGTCGCGGGGAGTCACATCGCGGGCCGGCGGCCGGCTCGCCGCGGCCCGTCCGTGGCCCGCCGGGGCGCAGACACCCGGACGAGCGTGCGGCCGCTCAGCGACTCCTGCGCGCCGGGGCGTGCAGCAGCCGCGAGTTCGGAACCACAACCTCGCCCTCGTCGTCGCGCAGCACGAGGTGGGTCGGCATGAGCGCGTGCACGCTGCCACGCGCGCCTTCGACCTCCACCTCGTCGCCGGGGCGGAACATGCGACGGGCGTAGATGCCGACCAGCAGTTCGCGGGTCACCGCCTGGGAACCGAGCCCGAACGCGAGGGCGAGCGCGAGCACCGCGCCCGCGACGACCGTGACGGCCACCACCCGCACGATGTCCGTCTCGAGCTGTAGCTGGTCCACGGCCATGAGCGCCAGTAGGGCGAAGACGAAGCCGCCGGTCGCCCTCCCGAGGGCGGGCGCGAACTGAAGCCCGGCGGCGCCCGCCGCGGTGCGCACCCAGGCGCCCGTGAGCCGGGCCAGCACGCCACCGCCCAGCAGCACGACGGCCGCCGCGAGCAGATGGGGCACGTAGGCGAGCAGGGTCCCGATGGCCGCCGAAACCGCGTCCAGTCCGGCGCTGTCCGCCACCGTGCGGCCGAGCAGGATGAGCAGGACCAGAAACACCAATCGGCTCGCCCAACGGGACGGCTCGCTCGACACACCCAGACTCCGCAGGGACTCGGTGACGCCCCAACGCTCGAGAGCCTGGTCCGTCCGTACCCGCCTCAGCAGGGCCGCGACCAGCCGGGCCGTGAGCAACGAAACCACCAGCGCGACGATCAACAGTGCCGACACCGCAAGCATCCGTGGCACGGCCTCGGCCCAGGTGCGCAGCAGGTCGGTAAAGGCGCTCGCCACCTCGGCTCGAAGATCCTGCATCATGAGCGTTCTCCTCTGGATGGGGGGGCGTCGTCGTCCGCACCGAACACGGAGAAGACGGCCCGCAGGTATTCGACCACGACGAGCGCCAGACCGGCCCACGAGAAGCGGACCGCCTCCGCGGCGACCTCACGCCGCTCCACCGCGTGCCGAACGCGCTCCACGAAGTGCTCGTCCCGACCGGGGCCAGCGTCCAATCGACCCCGGAGGACTTCGACGGGGTCAGGCCCGTCCGAGGAGCCGCCGGCGGGAGTGCGTCCACCTCCGGCAGGACCGGACCTCGGGCTCATACGTCCTCCCCCAACGCCTGCAACCGCGCCTCGTATCGGGTCCGGAACTCCTCGCGGCCGCGCTTCACCCGCATCTTCGCCGCCGAAAGGCCGATACCGAGCTGTTCGGCGATCTCTTCGTAGCTGAAGCCGTCCACTTCGCGCAGCACGAGAGGCACCCGCAGCGTCTCGTTCATCGCGGCGAGCACCTCGTCGATCAGGGCCCGTGTATCGCCGCGCTCCACCCGCTCGTGCGCTTCCGGTCCGGTGGTCAGCGCCGCCTCGCTCTGCACGGCCGGGTCGTCGAGATCCGCGATCCGCGGGCGGCGGCGGCGGCCGGCGTTCAGGCAGTGATTCGCCTTCACGCGCCACAGCCAGGTGCGGAAGCTGGCCCGCCCCTCGAACCGGGGAATGCCGAAGTACGCCCGCAGGAACACCTCCTGGGCGAGGTCGTCCGCCATCCCCGGGTCGGGCCCCAGATACGAGCAGTTCGTGCGCACCGCGCTCTCGTACCGCTTCACGAGCACCTCGAAGGCGCGCAGATCGCCCGGGGGTGCGGCGCCCACCTCACGCACGAGTTCTTCATCCGACATCGCCTCCAGACGACGACGCAGTTCCGCGGCGGCTGACCGTGGCTGGGACACGCGTTGGTCTCTCCTCATCGACACGCGGCAAGGGGGAGGGGTCACACGGCCGGCCGGAGCCCCACGCCCCGTGGCGCTCCGATGTGACTGGACGCGCGCGGGGACTGTCGTAGGGTCGTCGGCGAAGTCCAAGGTAGCTCGACCCGCGGTCCCGGCGACACCGACCGCTCACCCACAGGAGGAACCGTGTTCGACCCCGACCGCCCGGCGCGCGCCCCCCGCCCTTCCCTCAGCCCGCTCCGCTGCGGTGTTCTCGTCGCCGCCGCGCTGTCGTCGCTGACGTCGTTCGTCGGCCCGCGGCCTGCGCTGGGGCAGGAGCCGCTTCTGGAGGCGCTGCGCGCGCGCACGAGCTCCGAAGCCGTCACGCTCGGTATGCTGCTTCAGGTCGTCGGGTCGCTCGGGCTCGAGGACGACCCCGGCACACCCGACCGATTCGAGGTGGCCAATGCGCGCCTCAGCCTTCGCGGCCGTCTCGACGGCGGTTGGTCGTACTTCGTGCAGACCGCCTTCACGTCGAGTCCGGCGCTCCTGGACCTGCGGATCGCGTATGCCCCGGCGGGAAGCCCGGTCACCGTGTCCGTCGGCCGTTTCAAGACGCCGCTGAGCCGCGAGTTCCTGACGGCCGCCTCGGCCATCGACTTCGTGGACCGCTCGCGCGTCGTACGGGCCTTCGCGCCGGGGCGCCAGGTGGGCGCGGCAGTCGAGCTCACGGCCGCCGACGGCTGGAGGCTGAGCACCGGGCTCTTCAGCGGCGCCGACCAGAACCACTCCGCCTCGCGCGCGCTCGGCCTGCTGCGCCTCGAGCGCGAGCAGATGTCCGTCGCGGGCGGGCGGCTCTCGGTGGGCGCCTCGGCGGCCTTCGGAGACGACGGCGCCGTCCTGCCGCGAGGAGTCGAGGGCGGGTTCGCCGGGTCGGGACGCATCTTCCAGGGAGACCTCCGCTGGACGCGCGGTCTGTGGCTCGTGGCATCGGATGTGCTCTCGGGCCGCTTCGACCCCGCCGAGCCGGGAGCACCGACCCGTACGGGCCGCGGGGGCCATATCACGGTCGGGCTCCCGGTCTCGGAGCGCTCGCAGGCGCTCGTCCGCGTCGACCGGATCGAGCCGCTCGGGGGGCCGACCAGCGACCTGATCGTGCTCGGTTGGAACGTGTGGCCCACCGCCGCGACCGAGGTGCAGATCAACTGGCTGGCGCCGCTCGACGAACACGCAGGACGCCACCGGCTGGTCGTGAACGTACAGATCGGGTTCTGAGGCCCGTCCGCCACCCCCGCCGGCGGCTCTGGACAGCGCCCGTCGGGACCCTACCTTCCTCTTCCGGCGGCCGGGATGGCGGAACTGGTAGACGCAGCGGACTCAAAATCCGCCGGGCTTCGGCCCTTGGGGGTTCGAGTCCCCCTCCCGGTACTGCGGCGCGGCCGGGCCTCCTGCGGGGGTGCCCGGCCGCAGTCGTTGGCACGGCGGCCGCGCCCGCACGCCCACACGTGCCGCACGGTCGCGCCCGGGTTACCTTCGGCGCCGTCCGCGCCGGGCCGGACGGCGACGCTCGAGTCCGCGGTCCGTCCGGCGCGCCGGCGCCCCACACCTCCAAGGAGACGCCATGCGGCTCAACGCGCTCGACTGGTGGGTGCTCGGCCTCTACGGGGTGCTCGCGCTCGCGGTGGGCCTCGCCTTCGCCCGGCGCGCCGGGCGGGGCCGCGAGGAGTACTTCCTGGCCGGGCGCGGCCTTCCCTGGTGGCTGCTGGGCACGTCGATGGTGGCCACGACCTTCTCCACCGACACGCCCAACTTCGTCACCAACGTGGTGCGCACGGGCGGGGTGAGCCACAACTGGGCCTGGTGGGCCTTCCTGGTGACCGGCATGTGCACGGTGTTCTTCTACGCCAAGCTGTGGCGCCGCTCGGGCGTGCTCACCGACATGGGCTTCTACGAGCTGCGCTATTCCGGCCGACCGGCCGCGTTCCTGCGGGGCTTCCGCGCGCTCTACCTGGGCGTCTTCTTCAACGTCGTGATCATGGCCACCGTGACGCTCGCCGCGATCAAGATCGGCGGCGTGCTGCTCGGGGCCAGCCCGCTCACCGTCGTCCTCGTGGCCGGTACGGCCACGGCGCTGTACTCGGCCACCTCGGGTCTGTGGGGCGTGCTGGTCACCGACCTGCTGCTCTTCGCGATCGCCATGGTCGGCGCCGTCGCCGCGGCGGTGTACGCCCTCGCGCTCCCCGAGGTCGGCGGGCTGAGCGGCCTGGTCTCGCATCCCGAAGTGGTGGGCCGGCTCTCGTTCCTGCCCGACTTCTCCGACCCGGGAACGGCCCTGATGGTGTTCGTCATCCCCCTGGCGGTGCAGTGGTGGAGCACGTGGTACCCCGGCGCGGAGCCGGGCGGCGGCGGCTACGCGGCCCAGCGCATGCTGGCCGCGCGCGACGAGCGGCACGCGCTCAAGGCGACCCTCTGGTTCAACGTGGCCCACTACGCCCTGCGTCCCTGGCCGTGGATCCTCGTTGCGCTGGCCTCCCTGGTGGTCTACCCCACGCTCGCCGACCTGCAGGCCGCGTTCCCCCACGTCGACCCTTCGATCGTCCAGCACGACATGGCCTATCCGGCGATGCTGGTGTTTCTGCCGCACGGACTGCTGGGCCTCGTGGTCGCCTCTCTCGCCGCCGCCTACATGTCGACGATCAGCACCCACCTGAACTGGGGCGCTTCGTACGTGGTCGACGACGTGTACCGGCGCTTTCTGGCTCCCGACCGCGACGAGCACACCTACGTCGGCGTCGCCCGCCTGACGACCGTCGCACTGATCGTGCTCTCGTCGGTGTTGGCGCTCGCGCTCGAATCGGCGCTCGAGGGCTTCCAGCTCATGCTGCAGATCGGGGCGGGCACCGGGCTGGTGTTCCTGCTGCGCTGGTTCTGGTGGCGGGTGAACGCCTGGAGCGAGATCTCGGCCATGGTGGTGTCGTTCGCCGTGGCGTGCTGGTTCGCGCTCGTCCACGACCGCCTGGGTCTTCCGCCGCTCGCCGCGCCGGTACAACTGGTGACGGGCGTGGGCATCACGACCGTCGCGTGGCTCGCGGTCACCCTCCTCACGCGGCCCACCGATCCCGAGCGCCTGCGCGACTTCTACCGGCGCATCCGGCCGCTCGGACGCGGTTGGGCGCGCTTCGTCGAACCCGGGGAGCTCGTCCCCGAAGCCGACGCCCGGGGCGAGCTGACCGCGGGGCTGGCCGCCTGGTTCCTCGCCTGCCTGATGGTCTACGGCGCCCTGTTCGGCACGGGCTTCCTGCTCTACGGGCGCACCGCATGGGGCGTGATCGGGCTCGCGATCGCGGCCGCCGCGGGCTTCGGCGTGCTGCGCCTCATGCCGCGGCTACGGCTGACCACCTGACCGCCCGGGCCTCAGTGGACCCGGCGGGCCTCTTCCAGGCGCCGGGCCAGCTCCCGGTACGCTGCCTCGACCGCCGACGGGTCGAGGCCCGCGAGTGAGTCGGGCGCCGGGACGAATGCCGCGCAGCGCCGTGCGGACGCGGTCAGCGCCCTCGTACCCGTGCGCGTGTCGCCCTCTCCCGAGGCTTCCGCGCCCTGCAAGCCGCTGCGAGCCGCGTCGAGCGCCGCGGAGAAGTCCTCCTCCGCCCCGCCGGGGTCGCCCGTCCGCCAGCGGGCGTAGCCCCGCAGGTAGCGGCCGGCCACGCTGCGCGGGTCCGTGGCCAGGACCGCGTCGAGCACCTCGGCGGCCGCCGCAGGATCGCCCGCAGCGAGATGGGCCTCGGCGAGCAGAAGCTGTCCGCCGGTCTCGCTGCGGTTCAGGCGGCGCACCGACTCGGCGGCCCGGCGCGCCGCGGCCGGGTCGAACGGCGCCTCGGGGTCGAGGCACAGGTGCAGGCGGGCCAGGCGCGCGTAGCCGCGCGCACCGTCGGGGCGCCGCGCGACGAGCTCGTCGAGCGCGCGCCGGGCCCGCTCGAAGTGGCCGAGCTCGATGGCGACCCCCGCCAGGTAGTACAACCCGTCCTCGTGATGGGGGTTGAGCGAGAGCGCCTCGGCGTAGCCCCGCTCGGCCTCCTGCAGGCGGCCCGCCACCCGGGCCCTCGTGGCCTCGCGGTACACCTCCCAGAAGGCCCGCACGCGCTCTCGTTCCGAGAGCGCCACCACGGCGGTCTCACCCTGCCGCACGCGCCAGCGACGCCCGGGAACGACGCCCTCGAGCCGTTGGCGCCCGCCGTCGGGCCAGACGACCACGACGCTGTCGAGCGGAACGTCCCCAAGGCCGAAGTGGGCCACGGGTTCGTTCTGCGACAGATAGGACGCCTGCCCCCCCACCCGCCGGCGCTGGATACGCCCGGGCTGGAACGCCCACACCTCGGTGCCGGTCGGATCGCCGCCCCGGGCGGTGGCCTCGGGCTCGACGACCAGCCAGGCTCCGCCGCCGGGCGTGTCGTTACGCAGCAGGGCCGGCCGCTCGGAGTGATTCACCACGACCACGTCGAGATCGCCGTCGCGGTCGTAGTCCGCGAACGCGGCGCCCCTTCCCACGTGCGCCTCGCTGAAGTACTCGCCCGCCACGGGGCCGAGTTCGTAGAACCCCCGCCTGGGACCGGCATTCCAGAAGATCTGATCCCGCTGTGGGACGAGCCGGGTGGGGTCGTCCGGGTCCTGGAACGTGTGCCCGTTCGCCACGAACAGGTCCTGCAGGCCGTCGTGGTCGACGTCGAAGAAGAAGGTGCCCCAGCCGACGAAGTCCAGCGCCACCTGGCCCAGCCCCACGCGGTCCGCGTCGTCCCGAAACTGGACACGCCGCGTCCCCCCGCCCCCCGGCTCGGAGAGCTGCGCGAGGAGGCTCGAATACATCGCGTTCTCCTGCGCGATCCAGTGCGTGACGAACAGGTCCTGGTCGCCGTCGAGGTCCCAGTCCCCGGTGGCCAGCCCCATGGCGCCCCGATAGTCGGCCACCATCGCCGGATGGCTGATCTCCTCGAAGCTCCCGTCCCCCCGGTTTCGGTACAGCACGTTGTCGGAGACGTCGTTGGCCACGTAGAGGTCGGGCCAGCCGTCGTCGTCGAAGTCGGTCCAGGTGGCCGCGAGCGAGCGACCCGCTGCCCCCTCCACCCCGGCGCGGCGGGCCACCTCTTCGAACGTGCCGTCGCCTCGATTGCGGAACAGCAGGTTGCGCTCGGGCTCGAAGGCCGACGGATTCAGCGCCGCGGGCACCTCGGCGTCGTACTGGGTCGACGACCCGCGCGCCGCCGCCGTGTCGTAGCGGACATACCCGCTCACGTACAGGTCCACGTCACCGTCGCGATCGTAGTCGGCCCACGAGAGACCGGCCCAGAAGCCGTCGAAGCCGTCGAGCCCGGCGGCCCGGGTGCGATCCTCGAACGTCCCGTCGCCCCGGTTGCGATACAGGCGCAGCGCGCGATAGCCCGACACCGCCAGGTCCGCCCAGCCGTCGCCGTCGACATCGGCCCACGCCGCCCCCATGCCCCAGCCTTCGAAGCCGACGCCGGCCTCGTCCGTCACGTCGCGGAAGGTGCCGTCCCCCTCGTTGTGGAAGAGCCGCGACACCGCGCCGCCCGGAGCGCCGTCGGCGAGATCGAGCGGCCCGCGCACCGCGACGACGTACAGGTCCGGCCACCCGTCGCGGTCGTAATCTCGCCAGGCCGCGCCCGAACCCATGTCTTCGGGAAGCTGGCCCGAGCGGGTGCCTCCGAAGTGACGCAGCACCAGCCCGGCGTCGGCCCCGACCTCGGCGAAGCGGATCGGGGGGCGATCTTCGGGGAGTTCCCGTGCGAGGCGGGCGGTCAGCCCCTCGAGCTCCTCACCCGGACGATACGTCGGGTCGGGCCGAGTGAGACGCCACGCCACGGCCCCGGCAAGGAGCAGCACCCCCGCGCTCGCCGCCCACACCCTGAGGAGGCGGGCGCGCCGCCGGTCGCGCCCGCGGCCGCCTCCCGGCGCCCCCGGCTCAGCCATCCGCCTCGACCGCGATCACCGCGCTGTCCTCCGACATCACCGTCACCGGAGCGGTGAGCTGCGCCTCACCCCCCGCGAGGAAGTTGAGCAGGTTCTGGTCGAACTTGCGGTACAGCAGGCGGGCGGTGACGTGCAACTCCCGCACGCCGGCCGGCACGACGACGTCGTCGCTGCGGTCGCCGATGGGCAGATCGGCGTCCCCGGGCGTCCACAGGGTCGCCGGACACAGGAAGGCGTAGCGAGCCTGGTCGGAGTATCCGGGGAACAGTGCCCGCCGATAACGCACGCCCACCATCTCCCACAGGTTGTGGCGGTCGATGAGGTTGCCGTAACGGTCCACGGGCTCGGCCTTGAACAGGAACGAGCCTTCCTCGACGAAGTTGCGCTCGTCTCTGGCGCCCGACTCGAAGATCAGGTTGCCGTCCTGGTCCTCGACCCGCACCTCGACCCACGCCTGGATGATGTCGAGGGGCCCGGTCGGAAAGTCGTGCCCCGCCTTGTTGTTGGTGATGCGCGCGGTGATGGTGACCGGTTCCCCGGGCCTGGCCGTGGACGGCACCTCGAGCTCCACCGGGATCGCCGGCCCCTCGCGCCACTTGTCGGCGATCTCGGGGATGTCGATCTCGCCGCGCAGCCACTGCTGCGTCAGGCGCACGTGTTCGTCGGCCCCGGGCAGGTCGAGGAGCTTGGGGATGAACTGGTTCGCGCCCAG
>RFGQ01000270.1 GCA_003695865.1 Gemmatimonadota bacterium
GCTCGAGCACGCGCAGCAGCCGCGCCCGCGTGGGGTCGCCCACGGCCGCCAGACGGCCGAATACCGGAACCTCCGCCACTCTATCCATAAATCCGGATAAAAGGATAAAGCATGCGGGCCGCCGCGTCAAACGGGCTGCGAGGACTCAAGTGCCCTGCCGCCCCTGCCGAGTCTTCAGGGAAAACGAAAGATTCGCCCATGGCCCCAACCCAGCCCCCCGCAGACCTGGAGGCCTTCCGCGCGATGCTCGAGCGCGTCAACGCGGGGCACATCGTCCTCGACATGCTGCGCATGTTCGTAGACGACGCTCCCGAGCGGCTCGAGAACCTGCGCCAGGCCCTCCGCCACCACGACGCCGACGCCGTCCAGCGCGCCGCGCACAAGCTCAAGGGCTCGGCCGCAAACATCCGGGCCGGCGCGTGCGTCGAACTCCTTCAGGTGATGGAGGACCACGGTGAGGCCGGCCGCGTGGAGGAGGCCGCCCAGATGCTCCCCCGGGTCGAGGCGGCCCTCGACGAGCTGGTGGTCTACGTGAGGGAGCGCCTCGACGCCTGGGGCTCCTGAAGCGCCCGGCAGTCCTCGTCGGACGGGCGCCCCCAGTCGGGCCTGTATCCGAACACGTCCTGCAGGCTCTGCGCCCTGAGCCCCTCGTCGAGCAGCTCGATGTGGTCGCTGCACACCAGCGCGGGATGGTCCACGCCGCACGCGCGTGAGAGCCAGTACAGCTCGCGCCGGAGCGTGACGATGTAGTTGGCCAGGCGCGCCGCCTTGGAAGTTGGATCGAGCCCGCGCATGAGCCAGCGGTTCTGGGTCGCCACTCCTGTGGGGCAGTGCCCGGTGTGACAGCGCTGGGCCTGGATGCACCCCACGGCCAGCATGGCCTCGCGGCCCACGTTGATCGCGTCGGCACCAAGCGCGAAGGCGAGCAGCGCCTGCTCGGGAAAGCCCAGCTTGCCCGACCCGATGAACGTCACCCGCTCGTGCACGCCCGCCTCTGCGAAGATGCGGTAGACGCGTGCGAAGGCCAGCTTGAAGGGCAGCGCCACGTGGTCGGCGAAGGCGAGCGGCGCGGCGCCCGTGCCCCCCTCGCCGCCGTCGATGGTGATGAAGTCGACGCCCCGGTCGCCGCGGGCCATGAGCAGCGCCAGCTCCTCCCAGAAGCGGTGCTCGCCCACGGCCGACTTGATGCCCACGGGCAGCCCCGAGGCCTCGGCCAGACGTTCGACGAAGTCGAGCATGCCGTCCACCGAGTCGAACTCGGCGTGGGTGGGCGGCGAGTGCACGTCGCGCCCCATCGGCACGCCGCGGATCTCGGCGATCTCGCGCGTGACCTTGGCGGCCGGCAGCACGCCGCCCAGCCCCGGCTTCGCGCCCTGACTCAGCTTGATCTCGACGGCCCGCACCGGATGGCGCTCCACCTGCTCGAGAAAGCGCTCCATGCTGAAGCGGCCGCGCTCGTCGCGAGCGCCGAAGTAGCCGGTGCCGAGCTGCCAGACCAGCTCGCCCCCGTGCAGGTGGTAGGGCGCGATGCCCCCCTCGCCCGTGTTGTGCAGGCAGCCCGCCAGCCGGGCGCCCCGGTTCATCGCCTCGACCGCCGCGGCGGAGAGCGAGCCGAAGCTCATGCCCGAGACGTTCACGATCGAGCCCGGCCGGAACGCCTTCGCCCGCCCCCGCGGACCGCCCAGCACCTTGGCGACGGGCATCGGATAGTCGGGTTCGGGCTCGGGGTGGGCGGTGCCGCCACGGCGGTCTGGGGCTCCCGCGTGGGCGGCGCCGGCACCCGCCGGTGCCCCACCCGCCCGCGCGCCCAGCGTTCGATGCTTCACCACCACGTAGCCCGGCGAACGCTCCATGTCGTTGTCGCTGCCGAACCCGAAGTAGTTGTTCTGCCGCTTGGCCGACGCGTAGACCCAGCGCCGCTGGTCGCGCGAGAACGGCCGCTCTTCGTCGTTGCTCGTGACGATGTACTGGCGCAGTTCGGGCCCCACGGCCTCGAGCAGGTAGCGGAAGTGGCCGATCACGGGGAAGTTGCGCAGGATGGCGTGGCGCTTCTGGGTGAGGTCGTAGACGACGACCACCACGAGCAGCGCGGCGAGAACGATCCAGAACGTCATGCGGCGGACTCCCTCCAGTGCGAGCGACAGGATGCCTCAAGTGTGGACCCGGCCGGCCCTGAGGGCCAGACGGCCGACGCCGGAGCGGGTACCGACGTGGCTCCGGCGGCCGCCGGGTCGGGCCCGGCCGCGGCCGGGACGCGGGGCCTCATGACGTTCGAATCCTTCGAGCGGGCGGCGCGTGCCGCGTTCGACGAGATCCCCCCGGCCTACCGCAAGGGCGTGCACGGCCTCGTCGTGCGGCGCGAGGCGTGCCCGCACCCCCGCTTTCCCGACGTGTTCACGCTGGGCCTGTGCGACACCGACGCCTACCCCTCCGACTGGGGCGGGCCCGAAACGATCCGCTCGGTCGTGGTGCTCTACTGGGGGTCGTTCCGCGAACTGGCACGCCGCGACCCCGGCTTCGACTGGGAAGAGCAGATCTGGGAGACGCTCACCCACGAGCTGCGCCACCACCTCGAGAGCCTGGCCGACGAGGACGGACTCGAAGACGTGGACCGGGCGATGGAGGAGGACTTCAAGCGCAGCGAAGGCCTCGACTTCGATCCCTACTACTACCGCCTGGGCGACCGCATCGCGCCCGACACCTACGCGGTCGAGGAC
>RFGQ01000271.1 GCA_003695865.1 Gemmatimonadota bacterium
ACGGGCGTGCGGGGCGGGCGGGCCTGAGCGCGGGCGGGGTGGACGCGCGTCCCGGGGGCGCGCGCGCAGGGCGACCGGCCTGGCGGGCGGGGTTTACCCGCAGTTCGCCCGATGTAGGTTCGAGGGTCTTCGCCCACATCGACAGCCGGCACCCCGTGGACGCCCATGCTCGCACTCCGATCGCACTCGTACGCCCCCGGACGACTCCTTCCTCTCGGCTGCT
The DNA here is from genome assembly GCA_003695865.1 of Gemmatimonadota bacterium. GTDB lineage: Bacteria > Gemmatimonadota > Gemmatimonadetes > Longimicrobiales > Gaopeijiaceae > J028. The sequence continues at coordinate 224 of RFGQ01000271.1, forward strand.
CGCGGCGGCGCCTGCCGGCCCGTGGCTGCGCGCCCGTGGCCGGGGCAGCGTGCTCGGCCGGCCGGGGCCGTGAGGGCGTCAGGGCCCTCGTGCGGGCCGCCATCGCCGCGGCCGCCGTGCTCGCCGCAGCCGCCGGCCCTCTCGTCGGACAGGAGCCGCCTCGCCGGTGGCTCTACGACGGAGAGGTCGGCGCGAGCCTCTCGTTCGGCGCCACCGATCAGGTGGCGTTCACGGTGCGCAGCGCGGTGGACCGGCGGCTGCCGCGGGTGGACCTGCTGAGCAAGTGGGCGTTCGACTACGGCGAGGCGGCCGAACCCGGCAAGGAGGCGCGCGTGACGAAGCGGTCGTGGGGGGTGCAGGTGCGCGCGCCGATCCGGACCCGCAGCGGCTTCGATCCGTTCGTGTCGCTGGGCGGTTCCGGCAGCTTTCAGCAGGCGGTCGATCTGCGCGTCACGCTGGGCGGCGGCGTACGCTTCCGTCCGCTGGACGGTGAGCGTACGGAGCTGTCCGTGGCCCTTTCGGGCCTGTACGAACGGACCGAACCGCGCCGCAGCGGGCCGGAGGTTGCCGACCCGGCCGTGGAGGAGCTGGGACGGCTCGCGGCCGACCTGTCGTTCCGCCGGCGGATGGGCGAGCGGACGGAGCTCTCGCTGTCGGCGCTCTACAAGCCCGACGCGGCCGACTTCGCGGACTTCACCGTCGAGAGCGAGACCGCGCTCACGTTCGCGCTCAACGGCTTCACGTCGCTCAAGTTCTCGCTCGCCGACCGCTACGACTCGAGGGCCACGGCGCGGGGTGCCACCTCGAACAACGACGGACGCTTCTACGTGAGCCTGATCGCGTCGAACCGCGACTAGGGCGCACGTCCGGCCCCGGGACGGCCCGGGACCGGACGTACGCGCCGGCTCGCCGCTTCGGTCAGGGACGACGGGCCTCGGGCGCGAGCGACTCCTCGAGCGCCGCGACCCCCAGACGGGCCTCGCCCAGGCGCTCGGGAAGCAGTTCGCCGACGCGCGACAGGAACGCGTCGGAGGTCACGATCGCGAGGAGCGCGTCCTCGTCCAGCTCGACATCGGCCTCTCCACCCTCGGCGCAGCGGATCGTGACGGTACGCGGGCTGTAGATCCCACCCACGAGTGCGTTCACCAGTCCGTTGAGGAAGGACATCTCCTGATGGATCGTGGCATTCCCCGACGGACAGACGCTCGCGACGTCGATGTCGTCCGGGCCGATGAGACCGAAGATCCAGTGATTCTCCCAGTGGTCGTAGACGATCTCGCCGGCGGGAGCCCCCTCTCCGACGTGGAACGTCTGCTTGAAACAGCCGGCGGCCCCTGCGGACAGGAGCAGGACGACGACCCAACGCGTCGCAGCGCGCATGGACACCTCCTCGTAAGGGAATCGCACCTCGACCGCGGCCTCGCCGGATCGTCCGACGGGCGTCGGGATACCTACGACGCGGGCACCGCAGCCGTGACGGTGCCGGGGCAGGTCGCGTGCCGCGGCGCGATGATGCCGCCTAAAGGACTGCGAATTCGTCAGTTAGGCGATTCCCGTCTTGCGCCCCTGGTCCGGCGGTGTCTACCCGTGAGGACAGGCGGGCGCCTTCCGCACACGCACGCGTCCCGCGCGCGATCTCAGCGCGGAAGCGCATCGGGCAGGTCGGCGACCACGTACGCCATGACGGCCAGCGCGGCCACGCAGCGCGCCATCTCGTCCGGATCGAGCTTGTCGATCGTGTCGGCCTCGGTGTGGTGGTACCAGAAGTAGCGCGACCCGTCCACCTGCAGCCCCATGCCGGGCACGCCCTCGCGCATGAGCGGGCCGATGTCGGCGCCGCCGCCGCCCCGCGTGATGCGGCCGGCGCCGATGGGCTCGAGGAGCCGGCCGATGGCCGAGACGATGTCGAAGGCCGCGTCGGAGCCGGTGAACCCGAAGCCCAGCGGCGAGAAGACGCCCGAATCCGTCTCGATGGCGAGCACGTGGTTCGCGACCTCGTCCAGATGCTGGTCGCGGTACGCGTTGCCCCCGCGCAGCCCGTTCTCTTCATTGGTCCACAGGACCACCCGCACCGTCCTGCGCGGCCTGAGCCCCAGTGCCTTCATCAGCCGCACGGCCTCCCAGGCCGCCACGCTGCCTCCCCCGTCGTCCATCGCCCCCTGGCCCACGTCCCAGGAATCGATGTGGCCGCCCAGCACGACGACCTCCTCGGGGCGCTCGCTGCCACGGATCTCGGCGACCACGTTGCGTGAGGGGGCGTCGGGGAGCGTGCGCGCGTCCATGTGGAGTTCCAACTCGACCCGTTCGCCGCGGTCGACCATGCGCTGCAGCATGAGCGCATGCTCCATGGTGATGGCGGCGTGGGGAATCGGCGGCACACCCTCCTCGTAGCGCATACCGCCGGTGTGCGGCGTCTGCATACCGAAGGGGCCGACCGAGCGGATCAGCGAGGCCACGGCGCCGGCCCGGGCGGCTGCCACCGCGCCGTTCACACGGTACTGCACGGTCTGTCCGTAGTTCGTGAACGGCACGTTGAAGAGCACGATGCGGCCGGCCGCCTCGGCGGCGCGTGCCTCGAGCTCGTCGAAGCTGCCCACGACCATGACTTCGGCGCGGATGCCGGCCTCGCCGGTGCCGACGCTGCCCCCCAACCCCAGCATGGGCAGGTCGAGCGGGCGGGGCAGGACCATGCGCAGCGACTCCTCACCCCGCACCCAGTGGGGCACCATCACGGCCTCGCCGCGGACGTTCTCGAGTCCGTCGGCCTGCATCTCGTCGAGGATCCAGTCGATGGCGTTCTCGAGCGCCACACTTCCGCTGAAGCGATGTCCGAAGCGGTCGACCAGCTCGGCGAGGCGGTCGTACGCGGCGTGTTCGGCGGTGGCGGCCTCGATGAGGCGCTGGGCGTCGGCCCGCCAGGCCTCGACGTCTGGGGTCTGCGCCCGCAGGGTGGACGGGCCCAGAAAGAGGGCGACGAACAGCGGTGCGGCCCACCGCGCGGCGCGGCGGCGGAACGGAGGAGCGTGCGTCATGGTCGGTCTCGTTCGGCACGGGAGGAGGCCCCGTCCGCTCGCCGGGCGGAGCGCGCGCCACAAAGGACGCCGCGCCGCGCGGGCACGCAAGCCCGCGGGCGCCGGGAAAGGCGCGGGGCGCCCGGCCACAGCGACCGCGTGACCGGCGCCCTTGCGGCGGCGCGTAGCCC
>RFGQ01000272.1 GCA_003695865.1 Gemmatimonadota bacterium
CGCGGCCGAGGGTGGGGTGGGGGCGCCCGGCGCGGCCGAGGCCGCGCTGCACGCCCGCGAGCTGCAACAGGCGGCGGCCGAGAGCGGTCCCGCCGGCCGCGTGCACGTCCGCCTCGACGACGTCGACGGCATGGGCACGCGGCTCGACATGACGCTGCGCGGCCGCGCCCTCGACACGTCGATCACGCTCGACGATCCCGCCGCGGCCAGGCGCATGCGCGAGCGGGTGGCCGAGTTGCACCGGGCGCTCGAGCGCCGGGGCTTCGAAGCCGAGGCGCTGCGCTTCGACGCGCGCCGCGGCGTGGAGGTTGCGGCCGAGCGGCAGGGCCCGCGTGGCGACGCCGCCCGGGCCGGTGCACGTCTGGAAGATCAGAGCGGACGCTCCGCGTCCGAGCATCGTTCGACTTCGCGCGACCCCCGCGACGGGCACGACGATCCCGCGCGGCGGCGCTCGCGCGATCCGCACAGGGAGGACCCGCGGTGATCACCGATGTCCTGACCCCCTCGACGGGGAACACGACCGCCACCGCCGAGCAGGCGCGTGACCAGCTCGGCAAGGACGAGTTCCTGAAGCTCTTCGTGGCGCAGCTCCGCAACCAGGATCCGCTCAACCCGATGAACGCGGATCAGCTCGCGGCGCAGCTCGCGCAGTTCTCGTCGGTGGAGCAGCTCATCCAGCTCAACGAGACCATGGCGGGCCAGTCGGAGACCAACAAGGCCATCGCGCTGGCGCTCAACGGCAATACGGCCCTTGCAACGATCGGCAAGACGGTGCTGGCCACGGGCGACCAGGTGCAGGTGACCGGTGACGCGTCCGACGCCGTGACCGTGAGCCTCGAGGGCCCTGGCCAGGTAACGCTGAGAATCTTCGACGCCGCGGGGAACGAGGTCGGTTCCCGCGACGTCGGTGTGCTGAACGCGGGGCGCAACGAGATCGCGCTCGGCGACGCGGCGTCCGGGCTCGCGCCCGGGCAGTACCGCTACGAGGTGGAGGTCACCGGTCCCACGGGCGATTCCGTGGGGGCGACGACCTTCGTGAAGGTCCGGGTGGACGGTGTCCGCTACGGACCGGAGGGCCCGGTGCTGCTTGCCGGGACGCTGGAGATCCCTCTGTCGAACGTCGCAGAAATCGTCTGAGGATCTTTCAGCTAGGAGTCATGACCCATGATTCGTTCCCTCTTCGCCGGAGTCTCGGGCCTGCGGAACCACCAGGTCCGTATGGACGTGATCGGCAACAACATCTCCAACGTCAACACGGTGGGGTACAAGTCGAGCCGCGTCACGTTCGAGGAGGCCTTCGCGCAGCTGGTCGTGGGCGCGAGCCGGCCTCCGGGCGACTCCCAGAACGTGTCCGGTGGTGTGAATCCGGTCCAGGTAGGGTTGGGCATGAACATCGGCTCGATCGACCTCCTGTTCACGCAGGGGAACCTGGAAGCCACCGGCGTAACCACGGATGTGGCCATCCAGGGAGACTCGTTCTTCACGGTCTCCAACGGCACGCAGCGCTTCTACACGCGGTCGGGCAACTTCCAGCTCGACGCGAACGGGCGCCTGGTCGCATCCACCAACGGGTTCGTGGTGCAGGGCCGCCTGGCCGACTCGGCGGGCAACCTGACCGACGCGATCACCGACATCGAGCTGCCCTTCGGTCAGAAGGCGCCCGCGCAGGCCACCACAGAGGTGTCGCTGGCCGGGAACCTCGACGCCGAGGCGGCCATCGGTGACACGCGTGACACGACCATCACCGTCTTCGACGCCATGGGCGCCTCGGAGGAGCTCACCATCCGCTTCACCAAGGCCTCGCCCACCACGTGGGACTACTCGATCACCGTGTCGGGCGGGACCACGGTGTCGGGAGACACGGGGACGCTGACGTTCGATGCGCTGGGCCAGCTCACCGCGCCGGTTCCGAGCACGCCGTTCGTCTTCACCCCGGCCTCCGGCGCGGCGAACGTGTCGGTTACGGTGGACTTCGGGACGGCCGGCTCGATCACGGGGCTGTCGCAGTTCGCGGCACCGTCCACGGCGGTGCTCAAGGAGCAGGACGGGTTCACGATGGGTGACCTGGAGCGCTTCAGCATCGACAGCACCGGTACGATCACCGGCGCGTTCACCAACGGCGTCACGCTGACCCTGGCGCAGCTCGCGCTCACGGACTTCAACAACCCGGCGGGTCTGATCCGGGTCGGCGACAACATGTACACGGTGTCCGCCAACTCGGGCGCCCCCATCATCGGCTTCGCCGGGGAGGGGAGCCGGTCCACGATCACCTCGGGTGCGCTCGAGATGTCGAACGTGGACCTGGCGCAGGAGTTCACCAACATGATCACGGCGCAGCGCGGCTTCCAGTCGAACGCGCGGGTGATCACGACCGCCGACGAGATGCTGCAGGAGGTGGTGTCCCTGAAGCGGTAATCAGGACGTAGCGCGCAGCGCTTCGGCGTCGCGCGGGACGAGGTCCCTTCCGAGGGTGGCCGGTCCTTCGGGATCCGGTCGCGCGGAGCACGCGGGGACCGGCGCTCCCCTCTCCCTCACGGGAGGGGGGAGTCTGCTTTTTCGGGGCGGCAACTTCCGCCGCGCCGCCCCGGCAGGTCCTTCCTCCGTGGAGCCCGGTTCATCCCCTCCGGCGTCGGGCGGCACAGCGGCGTAGTCTCGTAAATAGTTGTAAAACAACACGTTGCGGTCAATGCAGAAGGCCGTCCCACGTCCCCGGTTCTGGTATGGCACGTGCCATGTGAAGCGGCGGGCAAAGCCCATTCTGCGACGTGGTACAGAGGGACGGAGCGCGGGTCCGCGGGGCCCGCAGAAGCGACGACGAACCTTGACGAAGAGGAGGTCCGATGTCGGACGCCCCTGAGCAGGCCGCCGAGGGTCAGGAGAAGAAGAAGGGCGGGATGATGGTCCTTCTGATCGCCGGGCTCGTCGGGGTCGGAGGGGGTAGCGCGCTCGGAGCGATGGTCCTGGGCCCCATGGTCGGGGCCCGCATGGCCGACGCGGCGCCGAGCGTCGACGGGTCCCATGCCGAACCCGCCGGTGGCGGACACGGCGAGGACGACGGCCACGGTGGAGGCGGAGACCACGGGGAAGGTGGGGGCGGGGAAGCAGCGGGGTCTCTGCACGTCGTCGACAACCTCGTGGTCAACCCGGCCGGCTCGAACGGGACCCGCTTTCTGCTGGCGACCATCGTGGCTGACCTCGGTGGCCGCGTGGATC
>RFGQ01000273.1 GCA_003695865.1 Gemmatimonadota bacterium
AGTTCCGCCAGGGACACCACGGGTTGCGTCGGAAGAACGGGTTCGATGAGCCGCCTGATGCCCACCCTCAGGGCCGGCGGCGCGATGATCGGTACGGCGCGGCCGTCGCTCTGACTCACGCGCGAGATCTGTTCGAGTTGACCGAGCAGCCGCGTCAGCGTTTCGGGGTCCATGACCCGCGCCGCCTGAGCGCCGCCGCGGCCCGGGGAGAACAGGCTCATGAGGCTCGCCTCGAGCTCGGGCCCGATCGTGATGCCCTTCACCGAGCCGTCGCGGCCGGCAAAGATCTCGCCGATGACCGGCGATAGGGCACGCCGCACGTGTTCGGTGAGCGTTTCGGGATCCTTGGTGTGCTCCGAGGCGTCGGCCAACGTTTCGAGGATCGTGACCAGGTCGCGGATCGGGATGCGTTCGCGCAGGAGCCGCTGCAGTACACGGTGGAGCACGCCGAGCGGCACCTTGTCGGGCACGACCTCTTCGACGAGCGCCGGATAGCTTTCCTTGAGGGCGTCGAGCAGCTCCTGCACGTCCTGACGCCCGAGCAGTTCGGCGGCACTCCCCTTCAGGCTCTCCATCAGGTGCGTCGCGACCACCGTCGAGGGCTCGACCACGACGTAGCCCGCCGCCTCGGCGTCCATGCGCCTGGTCTTGGGAATCCACTTGGCCGGCATGCCGAAGCTCGGATCGACGGTGTCGTGCCCTTCGATGGGCTCGAGCACACCGCCCGTATCGAGCGCGAGCAGCATCTTCGGCATGACCTCGGCCCGAGCGACCTCCGTGCCCCGCACCTTGACCACGTACTCGCCCGCGCCCAGACGCACGTCGTCGCGGATGCGGATGGGAGGAATGAGGATGCCGAGCTCCTGGGCCGCCTGCTTGCGCAGCAGCCGGATGCGTTCGAGCAGGTCCCCGCCTTCGCTCTCGTCGACCAGCGCGATCAGGGCGTAGCCGATCTCGAGCTCGACCGGATCGATCTGCAGCAGGTCTCGCACCGGACTCGACTCGGTCTGCGCGGCCGGCTCGGCGCGCGTGCCCACTGCCTGACGGGCCTGCTCGCGGGCCTTCTCGGCGCGCTCTCCCGAAAGCCGCGCCGCGAGGGCGGCCCCACCCGCGAGCGCGAGGAACGGGATCGTGGGCATGCCCGGTACCAGGCCAAGCGCCGCCAGGAAGGCGGACGAGATCCACATCGGCTTGGCGTTGCGGCTCACCTGCTGCACCACCGCGTCGGCCACGCGCGAGTCGCCCGAAGAGGCGGTCACCATGATGCCCGCGGCCGTCGAGATGATGAGGGCGGGGATCTGCGACACGAGCCCGTCGCCGACCGTCAGGATCGTGTACTCCGACAGCGCGCGCCCGACCGGCATACCCCGCTGAACCATGCCCACGAACAGCCCGCCGAGGATGTTGATGGCCGTGATCAACAGGCCGGCGATGGCGTCGCCGCGCACGAACTTGGCGGCGCCGTCCATGGCGCCGTAGAAGTCGGCCTCCTGACTGATCTCTTCGCGGCGCCGCTTGGCCTCGGCCTCGTCGATGAGCCCGGCGCTCAGGTCGCCGTCGATGCTCATCTGCCGGCCCGGCATGGCGTCGAGCGTGAATCGAGCGGCCACCTCGGCCACGCGGCCCGCGCCCTTCGTGATCACGATGAAGTTGATCCCGATCAGGATCAGGAAGATCACGACGCCGACCGCGTAGTTGCCGCCGATGACGAACGCGCCGAACGACTCGATGACCTTCCCGGCCTCGCCCGTGCCCAGGATCAGCCGCGTGGAGCTGACGTTGAGCGCCAGGCGGTAGAGCGTGAGGAGCAGCAGGAGCGACGGGAACGACGAGAAGTCGAGCGCCCGCGTCGTATAGAGCGCCGCGAGCAGCACCATGAGCGACGAGGCGATGCTCAGCGCCAGGAAGAGGTCGAGCAGCACCGGAGGCAGCGGGAGCACCAACAGGCCGACGATGAACACGATGCCGACCACCACGGGGATCTCGCCGTGCGAGCGCAGGGCAGGCGGCAGCATGTCGCCCAACACCCGCCGGGTCGGCGCCGCGCCCTGCGCGGGCGTACGCTTCGGAGGGGCGGGCGCGGGCGTCGCGGCCGCGCCGGCGGGCGTCGCGGCGCCCGTCGAACTCACCGGAGTCGGATTCATACGACGCTACTCCCCTGCCATCCCAGCCGCCGCTCGCGGCGCTGTCTGAACACGAACGCCAGTACCTCTGCTACGGCCACGTACAGTTCCACCGGGATCGGGAAGCCGATCTTGCCGGTGGCGAACAGTGCCCGGGCCAGCGGCTTGTTCTCGATCACCGGCACGCCCGCGTCCATCGCGAGCTGCTTGATCCGCTTGGCCACCTTCCGCTCGCCCATGGCGAGGATGATGGGCGCGTCCGCTTTGGCCATGTCGTACTTCAGGGCGACGGCGATGTGGGTCGGGTTGGTCACGACCACGTCGGCTTCGCTCACCGACAGCAGCATCCGACGGCGAGCCAGCGAGCGGGCCATCGACCGGCGGCGCGCCTTCACGTTCGGATCGCCGTCGGTCTCCTTGTGCTCCCGCTTGATCTCTTCGCGGCTCATGCGCAGCGACTTCTCGTGCTGCCAGAGCTGGAAGGCGTAGTCGGCCAGCGCGATGATCAGGTAGGCCAGGCCCACCCACACGAGCAGCCGCACCGCGTAGGTCTGCACGCCCTCGAGCAGCGCGCGCGGGGAGCGCTGCGCGAGCGAGGGGAACTCCGTTGCGGCCCTTGCGAGCGCCAGATAGGCGGCCAGGGCCACGACCGCGAGCTTGGCCAGCGACTTGCCCGCCTCCATGGGGGCCTTCCAGCCCCAGAGGCGGCTCGCGTTCTTCTGCGGGTTGAGCTTCGACCACTGGGGTTTCAGGGGCTCGAAGCTGAGCACCCCGCGCGCCTGAATGGCCGTGATCGCCACCGCCATGCCTGCCATCGACAGCGTGACCGGCGCCAGAGCGCCCAGCGCGCTCCAGCCGACGCCCTCGAGCCAGCGCGTGACGCCGTCGGGCGTCCCGTCCAGGGCGAGCGCCGAGAGGGTCGTGTTGCCGAACAGCGCCACCAGCGACGCCGCCACCGGCGCCGCACCCACGCGCAGCACGAGGGCGGCGCCCAGCAACAGGAAGGCCGTCGTGACCTCCTGACTGCGGGGGATCTGCCCCTTCTCGCGCGCCTCGCGGCGGCGCTTCGGGGTCGGGGCTTCGTTCCGTTCCTGGAAGTCGTCGGCCATGTCACGGCCCTCCCGCGGGAACGAAGCGCTCGAGCGTCTGTGACACGACGCCCGTGTACTCGGCTCCGAAGCCCGCGAAGAACGCAGCCACGAGCGGCAGCGCGAGCGCCAGCGTGAACAGGCCGATCCCGATCTGCACCGGGAAGGCCACCATGAGCACGTTCACCTGCGGCACGGTCCGCGCCATCACGCCCAGCACGGCGTTGCCGACCATCATCGCCGCCACCACGGGCGCCGCGAAGCGCAGGCCCAGCGCGAAGATGCGTCCGGCCGTGCCCACCACGGCGAAGGCGCCCGCCTGCACGTCGATGGGGGCTCCGGGCGGCAGCGCCGAAAGCGACGACGCGAGCGCGTCGAGCATGAGCAGGTGACCGCCCGTCGCCACGATCAGCGCGGTGACGAACAGCCCCATGAACTGCCCGACCACGGGCAACTGGGTCTGTGAGTGCGGGTCGAGCACGTTGGCGCCCGACAGGCCCATCTGCACGGCGAGCCAGTCGCCCGCCGACTGGGCGGCGGCGATGAAGACGGCCGCGCCGAGCCCCAGGGTGAGGCCCACCACCCCCTCGGTCACGAACGCCGCGGCGGTGAGATCGGGAGCGGGGTCCGCCGCGACGGCGACCGGCAGCAGGCACACGGTGAGCAGGACGAGCAGGGCCGCGCGCACCCGCCCCGGCACGCTTCGGTCCGAGAAGACCGGCGCCATGAGCAGTAGCCCAGTGAGGCGCATGAGCAGCAGCGCCGCGGCGTTCAGGGTCCCGGGAGCGAACACGTCCATGGCGCTACCCCACCAGCCCCGGCAGCGAGCGGAACAGGTCGGTCGTGTACTTCACCATGGTCTGGAACATCCAGGACAGGAGCACCAGAAAGACGGCGCCGACCGCGAACAGCTTGGGCACGAACGAAAGGGTCTGCTCCTGGATCGAAGTCACGGCCTGGAGCACGCTCACCACCAGACCCACGACCAGCGCCGTGGTGAGCAGCGGTCCGGCCAGAGCCAGCGCCATGGTGAGCGCGTCGCGGGCCAGGTCGAGGACGAGCGTGAGCGGCATCAGAAGAAGCTCCGCACCAGGCTGCCCATCACCAGCGACCAGCCGTCGACCAGCACGAACAGCAGCAGCTTGAAGGGCAGCGACACCATGACCGGGGGCAGCATGAACATGCCCATGCTCATCAGCACCGAGGCCACGACGACATCGATCACCACGAACGGCAGGAACAGCGCGAACCCCATCTGGAACGCGGCCTTGAGCTCCGAAGTGACGAACGCGGGCGCGAGCACCACGAGCGGGATGTCGTCGACCGAGACCGCGGCGTCGGTCCCCGACATCTCGACGAAGGCCGCCAGCTCGGATTCACCCGTGGCCTCGAGCATGAAGCGACGGAAGGGCACCGAGGCGCGCTGCAGCATCTCGGCCTCGTCGATCTGCCCGTCCATCCACGGCACCAACGCAGTGCGATTGGCCTCTTCCAGGGTGGGCGCCATGACGAACGCCGAAAGCAGCAGCGCCAGGGCGGCCAGCAGGTGCGCGGGCGGCGTGCTCTGCGTGCCGAGCGCCTGCCGCAGCAGATGCAGCACCACCAGGATCCTGGTGAAGCTCGTCATGAGCAGCAGCAGGGTGGGCAACAGGGTCAGGAAGCCGATGAAGAGCACCGTGCCCACCGGACCCGACAGGCGAAGGCCGTCGGCGCCCTCCCGCCCCAGGCGAAGGTCGATCTCGGGAAGGCCACCTTCGGGCCCGAGCAACTCCCGGCGCAGCAGCTCCTGGCGGGCCGAGGCCTCGTCGTCGCGAGGCGCGGCGCCTTCTCCCGGCGCGGCCGCGCGGGCGCCCTGTGTGCCCTGCTGCGGAGCCACCTGGAGTGCCGCCGACGACGCCGCAAGCGCCGTCGGGGTCGTCCCCGCCGCCACCGGCCTGGGCGTGCTCCCCGCCGTGACCCCGAGGGCCAGGACGGCCAGACCGGTTCGGAGCGCGCTCGCCACGCGGCTCCACACCCGGCCCCCCCGGGCTCCACCGGGGGGTGCGGGCGGCGACGGGGAGACGACTCCCGACGTCTTCGGCGTCGTGGTCGACGCCCCTTCCTGCGTGCGTGCGTCGACGGGTGTCTTCGCCTGAGCGGAGGCTTCGGCGACCGACGGCACCGCGCCGGCCACGCCCGAGGCCGTCCACGAGAGGCGGGCCTCGAGCCCGCCCACCCGGGCGGCTCCGGCGGCCGCCCCGAGCGGCGGTTCAGGCCGGGGCTCGTCCAGCGAATCGATCAGACGCACACCGCCGTCGCCGTACGAGACCAGCAGGGTCCGGGCGCCCGCGCGCACCGCGGCGATCCCCTGCCGCGGCGCCAGCCCCACGCGCTGGATCACCTCGAGCGGATCGTCGGGCCGCCTGAGCGGCGCGAACCCACCTCCCCGGGCCAGACGCGCCAGCACCAGGATCAGGCCCAGCACGAAGGCCAGGGCCGAGCCCGCGGCGATCAGCGGCGGCACGGTCATGCGCGCTTGGCCTCCGCGACCGTGGGCGAGGCCACGATCTGGGTGATGCGCACGCCGAACTGCTCGCCCACCACCACGACCTCTCCCTCGGCGAACTTGCGGTCACCCACGAACACGTCGATCGGCTCGCCGGCGAGGCGGTCGAGCTGGATGACCGAGCCGCGTCCGAGGGCCAGGATCTCTTCCACGGACATCCGCGTCCGCCCCAGCTCGATGGCCACGGGCAGGGCCAGATCCATGAGCATGGACAGCGCCTGCGGATTGCCCCCCACGGCCGACAGGTTCAGCTCGTCGAACTGCGGTGCCTGCGGCTCGGGCGCACCGCCACCAGGCTGAGGAGGCGCCTGCTCGATCATCTCCCGCATGGCGTCGGGGATGTCGTCCAGACCGCCTGCCGCACCCGCCTCGGCCTCGGGGGCCTCCGGAGTCTCGGCCGACGTCTCCTCGGGCGGAGGCGTGTTCTCCATATCGGTCACGTCAGAATCCCTCCCGTCCGGGGTGGATCAGGTTCTCGGGTTCGGGGTCCACCGGGTCGAGGACGCGCACCGACAGGCGCTTGCC
>RFGQ01000274.1 GCA_003695865.1 Gemmatimonadota bacterium
CCGCCTGGAAGCGCGCGGCCGGTCGGGTGCTCGAACGGGTGGTGCCCAGGGTGCGGCTGCCGGCCGAACTGAGCGCCGACGCACTCACGAGCGACCCCGAGCGGCAGCGCGCGTGGCTCGCCGACCCGCTCGTCCAGCAACGGGTGACGCCCCGGCTCTTCTACGAGGCCCTGCGCGCGCAGAGGGCGGCGCTCGCCGCCGGAGCCTCGGCGATCGCCGTGCCGGTGCTGCTGCTCGTGCCGCTCGACGACCCGCTGGTCGACCCGGCCGTGACCCTGACCTTCGCGGGCGAGCCTCCGCCCCGGGGGCTCACCGTCGCGCCGCTCGAGGGCCTGCGACACGAGCCCCACAACGAGACGGAGCGCGCGCGGGCGTTCGCGGCGGCGCAGGTCTGGTGGCGTGGAACATTTCCCACCCTTTCGGCGTCATGAGTGCCGGCGCGGGGCCCGTAGGAGGCTACGGGCCGGCGCCCTTCCTCGATACATTTGCATCCACCTCCGCCCGAACGCCCGGACCGGTGCGCTCGACGACCGGTCGGAGCGTGGTTCCCCGAAGACGATCCGTGAAACGGACGATGGAGATCATGTCGGAGCACGAGAAGAACGACGTGGAGCAGGAGGCTCCGGGCGGCGCGGCCGCCGAGGCGGCCGAAGCGCTCGCCGACGGGGCCGAGCCCTCGCCCGAAGTGAAGGAGGAGCTCGAGGCCGAGGCGGAGCTCTCCAGCGAGCTGGACCGCCTTCAGGCCGAGCTCTCGCAGCTCAACGATCGCCATCTGCGGCTCGCGGCCGAGTTCACCAACTACCGGCGGCGGGCCGAAGAGGAGGCCGCGTCCTCGTGGACGCGTGCGCAGGCCGACCTCATCCGGCAGTTGCTCGATGCGCTCGACGACCTGCAGCGCGTGGGCACCTGGGAGCCCGACACCACCACGGTGGAGGCGCTCGTCGAAGGTGTGGACCTGGTGGAACGTAAGTTCCGGCAGGCGCTCGAGAGCGCCGGCCTGGAGGTGCTCGATCCCGCCGGGGAAGCCTTCGATCCCAACACGATGGAAGCGATGATGAAGGTCCCGACGGAGGATCCGGAGCAGGACGAGCGCGTCGCCGAGGTCTACCAGAAGGGGTATCGCTTCCGCGACCACCTGGTCCGGCCGGCGCGCGTGAGCGTGTACAAGCACGAGTAGCGACGACGTGGCCAATCCAGATTTCTACAAGATCCTGGGCGTGCCCGAGAAGGCGTCTCAGGACGAGATCAAGAAGGCCTACCGGCGTCTGGCCAAGAAGTATCATCCCGACGCCAACCAGGGCGACGAAAAGGCCGCCGAGCGCTTCAAGCAGATCGGCGAGGCCTACGCGGTGCTCTCCGACCCCGAGAAGCGCAAGAAGTACGACCAGATGCGGCGCTTCGGGGGCTTCGGCTTCGGGGGCGGCCGTCCCCCGTCGGGAGGCGCGCACGGGCCGACGCCGGGCGGCGGGGGCTTCTCGTTCGAAGATCTGGGCGGTCTGGGCGACATCTTCAGTTCCATCTTCGAC
>RFGQ01000275.1 GCA_003695865.1 Gemmatimonadota bacterium
CCCTTCGCCCGCGAACTGCACCGCGTTGAGCACCAGGTTGAAGACGAGCCGGTGCAGCAGGTCCTCGTCGCCGGGCAGATAGAGCGCGCCCTCGATACCGTCGCAGACGATCTCGACGTCGGGCCTCGCCTCGGGGTGCTGTCGCACGACCGCCAGCGCGTCGCGGACGATGCGCGCGAAGTCGACCTCTTCGCGCACCGCCAGCTTCATCCCCGAGAACTCGAGAAACTCCGACAGCAGACGGCTGAGCCGCTCGGACTCGCCCACGACCAGGCGCTCGAGCACTTCGCGGTCTCCGTCTTCGAGAGAGCCACGGGTGAGCTGCTCGACGGCCGAGCGGATGGAGGCGAGGGGATTCTTGATCTCGTGCGCGAGCGAGGCGCTGAGCTCGGCGACCGCCTCGAGCCGCTCGTTGCGGCGGTTGAGGATCTCGAGCTGCTCCAGGTCGGTGATGTCCTGGAAGATCGCCGTCACCGAGGGGGGCGCCCCGTCGGCGCGCTCGAGCACCGTGGTGCTCACGCCGAGCGTGCGCTGCCGCCCGTCGAGCTGCGCTACGGTACGGAAGCGCGACATGGGGCGCCGCTCCTCCACGGTGCGGCGCAGCACGGCACCCAGCCCCGGCGCCGTCTCTTCGACCCGGTCGAGCACGGGCACGCCGCGCCAACCGGCGAGCCCGAGCCCCAGGAGCGCTGCCCCCGCCTCGTTCACGTAGAGCAGGCGGCCGTCGGCGTCGACCGTCATGACGCCGGTCGAGATGTTTTCGAGAATGTCGCTCGTCGACAACCGGAGGCGCGTCAGCTCGGACTGCACCCGGCCCAGTGCGAGCCCAGCACGACGCACCCGATCGCCCACCCACCCGGTCACCACGGCCACGAGCGCGAAGAGGCCGATCTGCAGGGTCACGCTGGGCGAGAGGGCGTCCGGCCGGCTCCACACGATGTCTGCGAAGTAGACGATCGAGGCCAGCGCGCCCAGGAGCACGCCGCCCGGAAGGGGAAGCAGCAGCGCGGCCTCGCTGATGACCAGGATGTAGGCGGGCACGAACGGTGAATCGCCGCCCTGCACCGCCGTGATGTGGACGATCGTCGTGACGAGCACGACGTCGAACATCACGTGCGCGTAGAGAAAGTTGTGCCCGGGGGCCTTGCCGCGGACGTGGGTGTGGAAGAAGGACCAGCCGGTGACCGCGAGCGACGCCAGAAACCCGAGGGTGGCCAGGCGGGTGTCGGCCGGATCGGCCTCGAGCCACGACAGGAGGACGCCCACCAGGATGCCCGCCGCCAGCGTCATGCGGCCGAGATAGAGCCAACGGAGGAGGTCGCGGGCGCTGAACTCGGTGGGCCGGTCGCGGGGCGGCTCGGGCGGGACGCCGCCGGCGCCACGGCCGGGGTCCTGCGTGGCGTCCGACCCCTGCGGGCGCGCGTCTCGGTCGATCAGGGGCTGATCCACGGGCCGCTCCCTCGGGGTCGTGATGTGAAGGGGAGGCGGGGCGGCCCCCGTTCGGGCACCGCGTGCTCGTACTCCCTCGAACATCCCAACCTACAGACGTTTATTGCGTTCTGCAACCCGCAGGATTTGCATTTTGCAAGGCGCGTTTGGGACTGGAGAGTCCGGCCGGCCGAACCCACGCGAAATCGCGCCCGCGCGGGCTGCCGGCCCGCGCGAAGGCGGGCGGCTTCCCGACCGCGACGCCCCCCGGCGATTCAACGCGAGGCGCGCAGGCGCGCGAGCATCCCTACG
Source organism: Gemmatimonadota bacterium (assembly GCA_003695865.1). Lineage (GTDB taxonomy): Bacteria > Gemmatimonadota > Gemmatimonadetes > Longimicrobiales > Gaopeijiaceae > J028. The sequence goes on from RFGQ01000275.1 coordinate 1,741, forward strand.
AGGTCGCGGATGCGCCGGAGTTGCGCCTGGATGGCCTCCAGGCCATCCCTCAATTCGCCCGGCTCCTCGACGTCCATGAGCAGGAGCTGGACCTCGGCCATCGCCGCGGTGAGCGGGTTGTTGATGTCGTGGCGCGCCACGGCGACAAGATCGAGCGCGGTTCGGATCTCGAGCACCGGATGGGGTGATTCGGGGTCGAGGTAGTCGTCGACCAGGGTGCGCGTGTCGAGTGGGTACGCCACCGAGACCGGAACCGCGAGCCGGGCGTCGGGGTCGACCGTCACGGGGATCCAGCGGTGCTCGTCCGCGGCCATCCGCCGCAGGGCGCGCTGCACGTCGGCCGGCGATACGTCGGCGGCGAAGAGCACGAGGCCCGGCGTGCGATCGGGCTCGAAGAGCGCATCGACCGAGACCAGCCGACGGTGGGGCCGCTCGCCGAGCACCCTCTGAAGCGCGTCGCCCGCGGCGCCCGCGGGCGCCACCAGATAGACCGGCCGCGACTCGCTCGCTTCCATGCTGTCGAACCCCTTCCCTGGGTAGGCTGTCGCGGCGCGGGCGTCCGTGCCCGCGCGGTGGCCCGACGGCTCGGGCCTACGCTCAGGATCGGCCCCGAACCGTCACGACTTGAACCACCCGTCCCCGGGTCGCAGGTTGGGCGACATGGACGCAATGGCGGAGCGACTGGCCGTCGCGCGGGGCGACCGCCCGGCCGACGTGGTGCTGGCGGGCGGACGCGTCGCGAACGTCTTCACCGGCGAGCTGATCGAGGCCGACGTGGCGCTCGCCGGTGAGGTGGTCGCGGGCGTGGGGTCCGACCTCGAAGGCGAGCGCGTCGTGGACGTGACGGGGGCCGTGGTCGCGCCGGGGCTCATCGACGCGCACGTGCACATCGAGTCGTCGATGGTCACGCCGTACGAGTTCGCGCGGGCGGTGGTGCCCCGGGGCACCACCACGGTGGTGACCGACCCGCACGAGATCGCCAACGTCCACGGGCTCGAGGGCATCCGCTACATGCTCGACGCTTCGGAAGGGCTCGGACTCACGGTCTTCGTCATGGCCAGCTCGTGCGTGCCGGCCACCGACATGGGCACCGCCGGGGCGCGGCTCGACGCCGAAGCACTTGCCACGCTGCTCGACCATCCCCGCGTGCTGGGGCTCGCCGAGGTGATGAACTTCCCCGGCGCGATCCTGGGTGACGCGGAGGTCCACGCCAAACTCACCGCGTTCCGCGGCCGGCCCGTGGACGGTCACGCTCCGGGAGTGGCCGGGCGCTGGCTCGACGCCTACACCCTGGCCGGCGCAGAGTCGGATCACGAGTGCACCACGGCCGAAGAAGCGATGGAGCGGCTGCGCCGCGGCATGTGGGTCTTCTTCCGCGAGGCGACCAACGCGCGCAACCTCGACGCGCTGCTGCCCGTGCTCGACGCGCACACCGCCCAGCGCGTTTGCCTGTGCACCGACGACCGCCAGCCACCCGATCTGCTCGACGAGGGCGGCATCGACGCGATGGTGCGCCGGGTGGTGGCCCACGGACACGACCCCGTCGCCGCCCTCCGCCTGGCCACGCTCAACCCCGCGCTCCGCTTCGGGCTCGCCGACCGCGGAGCGGTCGCGCCCGGTCGCCGGGCCGACCTGGTCGTGCTCGACGACCTCGCGTCGTTCACGGTGCGCGAGGTGTGGGCCGGCGGGCGACCCGTCGCCATGGACGGCGCGCCCATCCTCGGCCCGCCGCCCACGGTCCGCCCGCCCACTCCGGTCATGACCGTCGACGCGGGCGCGCTCGACCTGACGCTGCCCGACCGGGGCGGCGCCGCGCGCGTGATCCGGGTGTTGCCCGACCAGATCGTCACCGGCCACGAGGTCGAGCGGCCGACGGTGCGGGACGGCCTCGTGGTGGCCGACCCGGGGCGCGACCTGCTCCGCGTGGTGGTCGTCGAGCGTCACACGGGCAGCGGCCGGGTCGGCCAGGGCCTCGTGCGGGGTTTCGGGCTCGAGCGCGGCGCGCTGGCGGGCACGGTGGCGCACGACCACCACAACGTGATCGCCGTGGGGGTGGACGAGACGTCTCTGCGCACGGCCATCGCCCGGGTGGCGGCGCTGGGCGGCGGGCTGGTGGTGGCCGAGGGCGAGCGCGTGCGGGCGGAACTGCCGCTGCCGGTCGGCGGGCTCATGTCGCTGCGGCCGGTCGAGGCCGTGGCCGACGAGCTGCGCGCGCTCCTGCGGGCCGCGGCCGCGCTCGGGTCGCGCCTCCACGACCCCTTCATGGCGATGTCGTTCGTGGGGCTCGAGGTGATCCCCGCGCTCAAGATCACCGACCGGGGGCTGGTCGACGTGGAGGCGTTCCGCCCGGTGGACCTGTGGGTCGACGCGACCGGAGCGGGCGGGGGACCCTGATCAGCGCGAGGGGACGCTCAGCACCTGCCCCGGGTAGATGCGCGACCCCGACAGGCCGTTGATCGCCTTGAGCGTCTCGATGGTCGTCCCGTAGGCTCGCGCGATCTCCCACAGCGAGTCGCCCGCCTGCACGCGGTAGCGCTGCGTGCCGCCGGCCGTGGCCACGGCCCGGGTGCGCAACGCGTCCACGTAGCGGCGGTAGGGCCGCGGGAACAGCGACACGTGGTAGTGCGGCGGGCGCCGCTCCTTCGTGGCCTCGAGCACCCCCGCGCCTTCGAGCTGCAGCAGCACGCGCTCCATCCACTGCCGGCAGCGCCGGGTGGCCGGACGCCTGAGGTCGACCGCCATCCCGGTGGGGTGGACCGAACGGTCCGACGCGTTGCGCGGCTGCCGGTTGAGCGGCCGCGTGAGGCTCGTGACCACGAGGCGCTCCCCGCAACCGGCCCGGTACTGGGCGGCGAAGCGCCGCAGGAAGAGCTCCACCTCGGGACGCGCGTAGGGGTACGACACCCCTGCCAGCCCGAAGTCGGCGTTGCCGCGCACGCGCACCAGGTAGCCGGCCTGGACGAAGCGGCGTACCTGTGCGCCCGTACGCAGGAACGTGAAGTCGTGGTCCTGGGCCACCCGGTACGCCCGGTTGACCGCCGCCCGCCCTCCGCGCAGCGACTGCGCGTCGAGGGGGGCCGGACCACTCGCGGCGGCGGCGGTCAGAAGCCCCACCGCAAGGGCGAGAGCCACGGAGCTGCGTCGCCCGCCCCTCCGCCCGGCAGGCGGAAGGAGCGCGGCGTCAACGTCGGCGGTCTTGGTCATGTGCGGACACACGGCGGTGCGCTCCCTCCTCAGGAGTCCGTCGACGCGCACATAGGTAAACATTTGATTCCCGAGACACAAGCACATCGTCCCCACCTCCCTGCCTGAGCGCCGCGGACAGCGCCACCCTGGCGACCCGCCCGGCGCCCGGAGCGGGGGGGCGACACCCGCGCCCGCCCCGCTCCGCCCGGTCCCGTCCTCGGCTTCAGCCCAGCGAGTGGATCCAGCCGCCCCGCGCCTCCGCGTAGCGGGCCCCGACCACGTCCCAGTTCACCACGTTCCACCAGGCCGCCAGGTAGTCGGGGCGCCGGTTCTGGTAGTGCAGGTAGTAGGCGTGCTCCCACACGTCGACGCCCAGAATCGGCGTGGACCCCTGAGTGAGCGGGTTGTCCTGGTTCGCCGTCGACGTGACGGCCAGGTTCCCGAACGGATCCACGACGAGCCATCCCCAGCCCGAGCCGAAGCGCGACCCCGCGGCCGCCGTGAAGCGCTCCTTGAAGGCGTCGAACGACCCGAAGGCCTGATCGATCGCCGAGGCCAGTTCGCCCGCCGGGGCCGAGGCGCCGCCGGGCCGCATCACGTCCCAGAACAGCGCGTGGTTCACGAAGCCGCCGCCGTTGTTGCGCACGGCGGTGCGGATGTCGTCGGGCAGCGCGTCGAGGGCCATGAGGAGCTGCTCGCCCGAATAGCCGTGCAGCTCGGGGTGCCCCTCGAGGGCCGCGTTGAGCTTGTTCGTGTAGCCCGCGTGGTGCTTGGAGTGGTGGATCTCCATCGTGCGGGCGTCGATGTGCGGCTCCAGCGCGTCGTAGTCGTAACCCAGCTCGGGAAGACTGAACGGATACGCCATCGGGTTCCTCCGTGGTTGCGGTCGAAGCCGCTCGAGGGCGGCGTGCGTCGTCGCTCGGGGCGGGAGCCGCGGGGCGCGGATCCCGCTTCGCATATACCCTCACCCGTCGATAAGTTCAAGGCGACCCCGGCGCGCTTCCCCCCGTGGAGCACGAGCCCGTGACCCAGCCCGTTCCACGCATCCTGCTGGTCGACTGCGACGCATTCTACGTGCAGGTCGCGAGGCTCGAAGACCCCGAAGGGGCTGGCCGCGCCCGGCTGCTCGTGGTGGGCGGCGCGGGCGGGCGCGGCGTGGTCACCTCGGCCAGCTACGAAGCGCGCGCCTACGGCGTCCGGTCGGCCATGCCCACCGCCGAAGCCCTCCGCCTGTGTCCGGAAGCAACGGTCGTGCCGGTCCCGCGCGCGGCCTGCTCGGCCCGCTCGCGCGAGGTGCGCGATGCCCTGTCGCGCCTGAGCCCGGTGGTGCAGGCCGCTTCCATCGACGAGTTCTACCTCGACCTGACGGGCACCGAGCGCCTCTTCCGGGGAGAGAGCCTGACCGAGACCGCCGAACGCATCCGGCGCACGGTGCTCGACGAGACGCGCATCAGCGTCTCGATCGGCGGCGGCACGCGCCGCCTGATCGCCAAGCTCGCCGCGAGCCGGGCCAAACCCGCGGGCGTGTACGTGGTCGCGCCGGGCGAGGAGGAGGCGTTCATGCGGGAGCTGCGCCTGGCCGACATCCCCGGCATCGGACCCGCCTTCGCCGAGGTGCTGGCCCGGCGGGGCCTGGTGCACGTGCGCGACGCCCTGGAGGTGCAGCCCGAGTGGTTCGAGCGCTGGTTCGGCCCTCAGCGGGGACGCTGGCTCGCCTCGCGCATTCGCGGCGAGGACGCCTCGCGCGTGGACCCGCACGAGCCGCGGCGCTCGATCTCGTCGGAGCGCACCTTCTTCGAGGACCGCGACGACGACGCGCGACTGGAGCGCACGCTCGCACGCCAGGCGATGGCGGTCGCCGGAACGCTGCGCCGGCAGGGGCTCCGGGCCCGCACCGTGACCGTGAAGCTTCGCGACCACGACTTCCGCACCCGCTCGGCGTCGCGCACGCTGCCCGAGCCGGTCGAAACGGACCAGGCGGTGTTCGAGGTCGCGCGTCGGCTCCTGGGCGAGCTGCGCCGCCGCCGTCGCGTGCCGGTGCGGCTGCTGGGCGTGGGCCTGAGCGGGCTGCAGAGCGAGCCCGGCCCGCACCAGCTCGCCCTGTTCGACGAGGCCGAACCGCTCGAGAGCGACCGCGACCGGACGGTCACACGCGTGCTCGACACCCTGAGGGAGCGCTTCGGCGCCGACGCGGTCGTGCCCGGCCGCGTGCTGGGTGACGCTCCCCGGGGCGGGGATGTATCTTCGTCGTCCGACGGCGCGGCATCGCCGCCCCGCGACGAGCGCCGCCGTTCCGCGCGCCGGCCGCCACCGGGCGACGCGCGCTGAGCGGGCCCGGCGGCCCGCCCGCCGTCGACCCGATGATGCCCCCGGCCGCGCATGAGGCCGGCGCACTCCGAGCCGGGAGCGGACCCCACATGAGCCCAACCCGCGTCACGCTCGACACGCTCTTCGAGGTCCCGTGCCCCGTGGTGGGCATGGTGCACCTGCGGTCGCTGCCGGGCGCCCCGGGCTGGGGCGGTTCGATGGAAGCGGTGATCGACCAGGCCCGCGCCGACGCCCGCGCGCTCGCCGAGGGCGGCGCCGACGGCGTGATGGTCGAGAACTACGGGGACGTCCCCTTTTACCCCGGCCGCGTTCCCCCCGAGACGGCGGCCGCCCTCGCCCTGGCGGTGGCGGCCGTGCGCGCCGAGGTGGGCGAGCGCCCGGTGGGGGTGAACGTGCTGCGCAACGACGCCCGCACCGCCGTGGGCGTGGCCGCGGCCACGGGGGCGGCCTTCGTGCGCGTCAACGTGCACAGCGGGGTCATGGTCACCGATCAGGGCGTGCTCGAGGGCCGCGCCCACGAGACCCTGCGGGAGCGCGCGCGCCTGGCGCCCGGAGTGGCGATCCTGGCCGACGTGTTCGTGAAGCACGCCGCCCCGCCCCCCGGCCTCGCCCTGGAGGACGCCGCCCGCGACACCTGGCACCGGGGGCTGGCCGACGCGCTCATCGTGTCGGGCGCGGGCACCGGCCGCCCGACCGCGCGCGCCGATCTGGAGCGGGTGCGCGCCGCCGTCCCCGACGCGCCGGTGTGGATCGGCTCGGGGCTGACCGCGGCGAGCGCGCCCGACCTGGTGCCTCTGGCGAGCGGAGCCATCGTGGGAAGCGCGCTCAAGCGCGACGGCCGGGCCGAAGGCCCGGTCGACGCGGGGCGCGTGCGCGCGCTGGTCGAGGCAGTGCGCTCGGCGGGCGGCTGAGGC
>RFGQ01000276.1 GCA_003695865.1 Gemmatimonadota bacterium
CCCCTGGCCCGCACCCTGCACCCCCCGCCCCGCGCACACCCATGCGCGCACACACGACCCCGGAGGCAACGATGATGGCGGCCGCCACCGAAGCCCGCCCCGCCGACACGCCGACGCTGCCCGACGCGTCGGCCGCGAGCCCGTCCGCCGAGGCCCGGCTGGGCCGCATGTTCGTGCTGGTATGTGGCGGCGACGCCGCAGCCCGTGCCCTCGTGCGCAGCACGCTGCGCCCGCGTGCCTTCCACCTGGTCGAGGTCGACCGCGCCCGCGAGGTGCCCACCCTCCGGTGGTGCGGTGCGGCCGACGCCGTGCTGCTGCTCGGCTGCGACGCCGGCGCGCTCGACGACGTACGCCTGCTGCGCGAGCGCGCGCCCCACCTGCCGGTGGTCGTGCTGAGCGAACCGCTCGAAGAGGTCGACCGTGAGCTGATCGCCGCCGGCGCGCAGGACCTGCTCGCTCCGGCCGAGGCGGCGACCCGGTTGGGCCGCGCGCTGCGCCACGCCGTGGTGCGCCACCGCACCGTCACCCGCCTGCAGCGCAACACCTACAACGACCCGCTCACCGGCGTGCTCAACCGCCGGGGCTTTCATGCCCGGGCCGGTCGCCTGCTCGCCGAGGCCGACCGGCGGGGCTGCGAGGCGGTGCTCCTCTACGTCGACGTCGACGAGCTCAAGCACGTGAACGACCGCTACGGTCACCCGGCGGGTGACCGCCTGCTTCAGGACGCCGCCGTCGTCCTGCGCACCGCGGTGCGGGGCGACGACCTCGTGGCCCGGGTCGGCGGTGACGAGTTCGTCGTGCTCGCCGTCGCCCCGCCCCGCGAGGGGCCCTCACTCTCGGCTCGGGTGTTCGAAGCGGCGCGCGACTTCAACGAGCGGCGCACGGGCCTGGTGCCCCTGGCGTTCAGCGTCGGCGCCGCGGCATACCGCCCGGGAAGCGCCCTCTCGTTGGCCGACCTGCTGGCCGAGGCCGATCGCCGCATGTACCGCTGCAAGGCCGAGGCGCTGCTCGAGGGC
>RFGQ01000277.1 GCA_003695865.1 Gemmatimonadota bacterium
GCCGTGTGGTTCCCGCTCGACCCGCCCGGCGTGCTGGTGTTCGACGACGTCCGCCGCTTCGGCACGGTCGAGCTGCTCGACGGCTCGGCGTGGGCGGCGCGCACGGGCGCCCTCGGCCCCGAACCGCTCGAACCGCGCTTCCGGGGCGACGATCTGGCCCGGGCCCTGGCCCGCTCGCGGGCGCCCGTGCGCTCGTGGCTGCTCGACCAGCGCCGCATCGCCGGGGTGGGCAACATCTACGCGAACGAGGCGCTCTTCCGTGCCCGGGTCGATCCGCGCCGCCCCGCCGCATCGCTCACGCGCGCCGAGGCGCTGGCGCTCCACCGGGCGCTGCGGCGCGTGCTGCGCGAGGCCATCGAGCGGCGGGGCACAACCCTGCGCGACTACCGGGACGCCTCGGGCGAACCGGGAGGCAACGCGCCGCGCTTGCGGGTGTATGGTCGGGACGGCCGGCCGTGCACCCGGTGTAAAACGCCGGTCGAGCGCGTCGTATTCTCGGGGCGCTCGGCCTTCCTGTGCCCGGCGTGCCAGTCCTGAGACGAAGCCCGTCCTTGATTGGGGCGGCGCCGCCCCGGGGAGGAACGATCGACACGCGAGCAGAGCCCCACCGCGCAGGGCATGCAGACGGCCGCCCGACGGGCTGGGTGCACCGCACAGCGCGGCGCATGCCGCCGACCGGCCCGGGGCGCACGTCGAACGCCGGGCGAACCGCGTTCGCCCGTCCGCGCGCCGCCACGCTCGCCCGCGCGCTCGCGGCGTTCCTGGCCTGGGTGCCCGCGGGGGCGTCTCGGGGGGCCGCTCCCTCCGCCGCGCAGGCGCCGGCCGACACGGCCGGGCTCACGCTGGGCGAGCGACTGCCCGTCGTCGAGCGCACGCTCCCCAACGGCATGCGCCTGTTGGTGTTGGAGCGGCGTGGCGCGCCCACGGCGGCCTTCGTGGTGCAGTTCCGCGTGGGCAGCGTCAACGAGACCCTCGGCAGCACGGGCATCGCCCACATGCTCGAGCACATGCTCTTCAAGGGCACCACCACCGTGGGCACCCGCAACCTCGAGGCGGAGCTGGCCTTCTTCCCCCGGATGGACACGCTCGCCGACTCGATCCGCCGCCTGCGCGCCCCACCCCGTCCCGACACGGTCCGGGCCGCCCGGCTCGAGGCGCGCCTGCGCGCCCTCGAGGACTCGGCCCGCGCCTGGGTCGAGCCCAACGAGTTCGACCGCATCCTCAGTGACCACGGCGCCCGCGGGCTGAACGCCAGCACCGACTACGAGTCGACCAGCTACTACGTGGAGCTACCGTCCAACCGACTCGAGCTCTGGTTCGCGCTCGAGGCCGACCGCATGCGCAACCCCGTGTTCCGCGAGTTCTATACCGAGCGCGACGTGGTCGCCGAGGAGCGCCGCCTCCGCGTCGAGTCGCAGCCGGGCGGCCTGCTCTACGAAACGCACATGGCCGCGGCCTTCACCATGCACCCCTACGGCGTGCCCGTGGTGGGCTACATGCCCGACATCCGCAACCTCACGCGCCCGCAGGTCGAGGCCTACTACCGGCGCTACTACGGGGCCCGCAGCGCGGTGGTGGCGATCGTCGGAAACGTCGACGCCGACGAGGTGCTCGCGCTGGCGGACCGCTACTTCGCCGAGCTTCCGGCGGGAGAGGAGCCC
>RFGQ01000029.1 GCA_003695865.1 Gemmatimonadota bacterium
CCGCCCGTCCGCCGGCCGCGGTTTCCGGGCCCGGCACGGGGTCGGGCTCGGTCGTCGCGGCCCCGCGTTCCGGCCCGGCCGTCGTCGCACCCCCGCCGGCCGGATCGGCCGATCGATCCGCCCCGCGCCCAGGTTGCCCCCCCGGCCCGTCGGCGCGGCCGTCGGCGGCGAACACGGGCGCGTCCGGATGCCATGCCGAGGCATCGTGGACGGCCAGGGAACCGTCCTCTTCGGCCGAAAAGACGGCGGGGAGGCGCTCGGGAAGGAAGTCCAGGAAGAGCTGCACGGGCACGTGCAACTCGCCTTCGACGCGGACCGCGGGGTCGGCGAGCTGGAGCAGCGTGTCGTTCCAGCGGAAGAAGGGTGAATCCTGCTTGAAGAGGATCTCGGCCCCGTCCGCGAACGACGCCCGGGCCTGCCGTGCACCGTCCTCGACCCGCCAACCCAGGCCCTCGAGCACGTGCACGGGCACCGTCGCGTACGATCCGGGACGCGCGAGCGACACCTCGAGGGTCTCGCCGTCGGGACCCCGTACGAGCAGGGAGCCCCGCTCCTGCGCGTGCGCCGCCCCGGGGACGACGAGAGACAACAGCGCGGCCACCAAGACGAAGCCGGCCGTGCGGCGCGGCCCGGCGAGCGACCGCGGCGAGAGCGTCCACCGGTCCGCCGTCGGCCCGCCTTCCCGCCCCTCCACGGCAACGGCGCCGGCGCCGCTCACGAACGGGCCTCCACGGCGCGGCGAGCCTCCCGCTCCTGCGCACGCTTCTTGAGGGTCTCGCGCTTGTCGTGGAGCTTGCGGCCCCGGGCCAGGCCCAGGGTCACCTTCGCATACCCGTCCCGGAAGTAGACCTCGAGCGGCACCAGGGTCAGCCCCTTCTCTTCGACCCGGCCGATGAGCTTGCGGATCTCGTGTCGGTGAAGCAGCAGCTTGCGAGGCCGCAGTGGGTCCTCGTTGTTGTAGGTCGCCGGCTCGTAGGGAGCGATGTGCAGACTGTACAGCCAGACCTCGCCGCCTTCGACCCGCGCGAACGCGTCCTGGAACGAGACCCGGCCCTCGCGCAGCGACTTCACCTCGGGGCCGCGGAGCACCAGACCGGCCTCCCACGTCTCCAGAATGTCGTATTCGTGGCGCGCCTTGCGGTTGCGCGCCACCAGCTTCCGACCTCGGTCGTCGCTCACGCCTCGTGTCTCCGGCTCGGGAAGGAGCAGCCCCGTTCGCGTTGTCGGCGCCGCCCGGTCAGAAGATAAGCACCGGAGTACCCACCTTCACCTTGCGCATCAGCTCGCGGGCGTCCTCGTTGGTGAGACGGATGCAGCCGTGCGATACCCTTCGGTCGTCGGGATCGGGACGCAGGAGCAACTCCGGCCGATCGGTGCCGTGGATGGCCAGGCCGTCCCCCAGATAGAGGGCGGTGTTACCCATGACTCCGGGGATTCGCCGCACGGGATCGTCGCGGCCGGGGACGGGCAGGCCCCGCTCCACGTAATACCAGTCGGGCGCCTCCCAGACGGGGTCGGTCTCGATGCGCCGAATGCGGAACAGCCCCTCGGGGGTGCGGAACGTCCAGCGGTGCTCGCCGCGCTCCAGCCGGAAGCCCGTGCCCGTGCCCGCGGGCGCAGACCACACCGCGCGCGGACCGTCGAACAGATAGACGCGGTTCTCACGCAGGTGCACGACCACGTAGGGCCCGGCCGTCTCGACGAGCGGTGCGTCGAGTTCGGGGAGCGCCCCGGCGCGAACGGAGCGGGAGCGGGTCGCCTCGTCCCAGCCGGGTACGTTTACGCCCGGTCCGCGGGCGGCCCGATCCTGCGCCCGGACGCCCGGCGGGAGCAGACACAGCGCCGCGGCGGCGAGCGCGGTGAGAGGCGCCGGTCCTAGAGTGTGGCGATCGGGCACGCACCGACGTGGGCCGCTCGGCCGCGGCGCCCGCGGCCGATCGCCCCCGTCCGGCACCGGATCACCCGGCCTTGGCGCCCTGCTCACCGTCTGCGCTCCTCCGCTCGTTCAGCGCGCGTGCGAGATGGGCCCGGCGGGCCGCGCGCATGGTCGAAACCTGGGCGATTTCACCACTCAGGATGAACACCACCGACCCGTAATAGATCCAGAAAAAGAGCAGGACGAGCGTGGCCAGATTCCCATACGTCGTGCGGTACACGGCCACCTCGGTGGCATACCATCCGAAGCCCAGCTTCATGGCCTCGAACGTCACGGCCATCACCGTCGCCGCGATGAACACGGTGCGGCGCGGAAGACGCTGCGCCGGGAGGTAGCGGTAGACCAGCACGAACAGCACCCAGACCGACGCGAAGGCCGCCACGTAGCCGAGCAACGCTTCGGCGGCCCCGAGCACCTGGTCTCCGACGCCCACCCCGAGCACCTGGGCCCACCAGTTTCCCACGCTGCGCAGGATGATCGTGAGGGCCACGTTCACCAGAATGAGCGCGCCGCCCACCACGACCATCTGGATGTCGAAGATCTTGCCGCCCACGATGCCGCGGTCCTGGGCGATGTCGAAGACCTCGCGCAGCGCAGCCCGCAGCGTTCCCACGAGCCGGGTCGACAGCCAGAGGAACAGCAGCGCACCGATCAGGCTGAACCCCGCGCGCTCGTCCACGAGCCGGTCGAGCACGCCCCCCAGGTCGCGGGCCAGGTCGACGCCGCCCGCCGAGGGGGGAATGAAGTCCTGCAGCAGGGGGGTGATGACCTGCGCGGGCTCCCCGTAACGGGCCTTCACCAGAAAGCCCCAGAGCCCGATCGTGAGCAGCAGAAGGGGGACCACCGCCACGAGCACGTTGAAGGCGATGGCCCCCGCCAGGAAGAAGATGTTGTCCTCGGCCGACTTCTGGACCACCCGGGCCCAGAAGTCTCGGAGACGCTGCAGGCGTCCGCCCAGCACGTGCTGCGGCACGGGAGCCGAATCCGGGGAACGCCGGTGCCGGCCTAGGCCTGCGCCTCGTCCGCCTCGTCCCCTTCACGGGCCGCCTCACGGGCGGCTTCGATGCCAGCCCGGTAGGCGGCCTTGGAGCGCTCGAGCTTGTCGGTGAGTTCGGCGCGGGCGTCGGCCGCGGCCTGGCGTCCGGCGTCGACGGCCTCCTTCACCCGCTCGACCCGGTCTTCGACCCCGTCCCGCACCGTCTCGAGCCGCTCCTCGATCAGCCGCTGCGCCTCGCGGACGCGGGCCTCGGCGGCATCGCGCAGCTCGCGCGCCCGCTCCCGCAGCTCCTCCTGCGTCTCCTTACCGGACTTGGGCGCGAAGAGCAGCGCCAGCCCCGCGCCGACGAGCGCGCCGACCAGGAACGTCCCCACCCCGCTCCCGCGGTCGCGCTCGATGACGATCGTGGGCACCTCGTCGTGGTCACGCATGGAATCTCGTTCTCCTGAGTTCTCTTGGACACTCCGGCCCTGTACCCGGGCCGGTCGTGCACTTTACACCGCTCGGGTCCCGTCGGTTGCGCCGGGCTCGGGGGCCTCGAAGCCGGGGCGGCCCATGAGCCCATACGTGAGCCGCTTGCCCAACTCGACGCCGGGTTGATCGAGCGGATCCACACCGTAGAGCGCGCCCGCGTACACCGTCGCGTACTCCCAGAGCAGGAAGAGTCCGCCCAGTGCCTCCGCGTCGAGACGACCCGCGTCGATCGTGAGGCTGGGGCGCCCTCCGCGGCGGAGCGCCTCGGTGGTCGCCCGCCGCTCGGCATCGAGCAGCTCGGCCAGGGTGTGGCCGGCGAGATACCCGAGCGTCTCGTCGGCGCCGCGGTGGTCCGGAATGGCTACCGGATCGCCGTGGGGCTCGGCACGCACGAACACGACCACCTTGTCGTGAGGCCCCTCCATGAAGAGCTGCACCTGCGCGTGCTGATCGACCGCGCCCAGAGCCGGGAGCGGCGTGGGGCCGACGTGGCCGCCGCCGGGCGTGTGCTTGCCGAGCGACTCGGCCCAGAGCTGCTGGTACCACAGCGCAAACGCCCGCAGCCGGTCGTGGTAGGGCATGAGCACGTGGATGGGCCGCCCGTACTCCGAATCGGCCACGTGCAGCAGCGTCGCCAGCAGACCGGCGGGGTTCTCGGTGAGCGCGGGCGCCTCACAGCGCTCGGCCATCGTCCGGGCGCCGCCGAGCAGCGCCTCGATGTCGACCCCGGTCGCCGCCGCGGGAAAGAGTCCCACGGGCGAAAGGACCGAAAAGCGGCCGCCCACGTTCGGAGGGATGCTCAGCGCCGGGATTCCCTCGGCCTCTGCGATCGCCCGCAGGGCGCCTCGCTCGGGGTCGGTCGTGAACAGGAAATGCCCGCGCGCGGCCTCGTCTCCGACGAGCGCCCGCAGGCGCCCCTCGATCACCAGGTACAGGGCCATGGTCTCGGCCGTCGATCCCGACTTGCTGACCACGTTGAACAACGTGCGCGTCAGGTCGAGTTCGTCGAGCAGCGCCCGCACCGTCGAGGGATCGGGATTGTCGAGCACGTAGAGGCGAGGATAGTGCTCTCGGCGCTCGTCGCTCCACTGGTTCCACAGCGGACCGAGCAGGCCGTCGCGCACGGCGCGCGCCCCCAACGCCGAGCCACCGATCCCCACCACCACCAGGTTCTCGAACCACTGTCCGAAGCTCTCCGCCACCGCCGCGACCCCCCGAGCCGCCTCGAGGTCGTGGGGCAGATCGAGGAAGCCGAGGGCGCCCCCGGCACGGCGGGCCGCCACCGCGTCTCGGGCCCGCGCGAAGCGCTCCTGCAGGTCGCCTCCGAGGCGCTGTGGATCCACGCCGCCCGAGCCCACCGCCGGCGTGAGCATGTTCGTGTAGTCGATACGGATGGACACCGTGGCTCCGCGTGTCAGGGTGCGACGTCGACGACGAGTCCGTCGTAGGCCGGCTCGATACCTTCGGGCAGCGCTTCGGCAAGCGACTCGTGGCGCAGGCGATGCGTGAGGTGGGTGAGGTACGTACGCCTGGCCCCCACCCTGCGCGCGGCCTCGACCGCCTCCTCCACGTTGAAGTGCGTGGGATGCGGATCGCCGTACCAGAGCGCGTTGAGCACCAGTGTGTCCACTCCCTCCAGCGCGGCGAGCACGTCGTCGGGCAGCCGCTTGCCGTCGGTGATGTAGCCCAGCCCGCCGACCCGGAAGCCATAGGCGTCGACCGGACCGTGCGGTACGCGCAGCGGCCTCAGCCGGGCGCCGAGCACTTCGACCTCGTCCCCGGCCTCGAAGGGCTCGAGGCGGATCTCGGGCTTGCTCGTGCCCGGAGGCGGCCGGATCCCTTCATCGAACACGTAGCGGAACCGCTCCTGCAGGTCGGCGACGTACGCGCGCGCCACGTACGCCGGCAGCAGGCCGCCGCTGCGCAGCGTGAAGATGCGCAGGTCGTCGATGCCGTGAACGTGGTCGGCGTGCGTGTGGGTGATCCAGACCGCGTCGACCGAACGCACCCCGGCGGCCACGAGCTGCAGCCGCAGCTCGGGGGGCGCGTCGACGAGCAGCGTCCCGCCGGGCAGCTCGACCAGCGCCGCGTGC
>RFGQ01000278.1 GCA_003695865.1 Gemmatimonadota bacterium
CCCTGAACCCTTGTGTTTGCTTCGCGGCGTGATCTCCTCCGTCCGCGGCGACCTTTTTCGGCCCGCCTGAGACGGAAGCAGGCTTGAGATGCGGGCGTTCGGGCCTGTGGTCCAGCTTGGAGCTATTGACGACCTTCACGCCATTGAGGCTACCACCTGGAAACCATGTTGACACGGCGTAACCGTTCACGGGTCTGCTTGAGGGCCTTGTCGGCGTACAGGTCCTCGAACTCATCGACGTCCTCGGCGGGGACCAGCGCCCGGCTTGCGCCCTGTGACCAGGCTGGCCGCCCCGCTTGCGCTTCTTCTTGGGGCGTAAGGAGAATAGAGGCCCTCCCAGGGTAGCTGACCCTGCCGAGAGGGCGGGAGGGCCGCCCCGGTCATTCGGATTTCATCAACGAATCCGAGCTGGACGCGGCTTCGCTGGGACGATGAGCGATGCGGTGCGGACCGGCCCATTCCCACGCCGGAGCGAGGGATGAGCGGCCCGGCCAACTCAGGCGGCCAGGGGCAGGTCGAGCTGGGGCGGGCCGGTGGGCTGGGTATTGGCAGGCTGGGCATCGCCGAGCCCGAGGTGGTCGAGGATCTTCCGTGCGGTGAGTCCGTCCTTGATGACCGCGATGACCTTGCTGCGGCCCCCGCACTTGCCGCACACGAGGACGTCGACGTCGAAGACGCGTTGGAGGAGGGCGGCCCAGTCGAGGCGGTAGGACCCGTGGCTGCGGGGCCGCTTGAGGACGGCGATGGGTGGGCCCTCGACCTCGGAGCCCTGCTCGCTTGCCGGCGCCTCGGGGACGACGAAGGGGCGCAGCTTGGCCTTCGGCGCGAACACGCCGTGGTAGCGGACCATGTTGACCCTGGGCGGGGGAATGAGGGCTGCGAGGCGGCCCATGAGCTCATGGCCCGTGAGCACGAGGGTGGTTCGCCCATCGGGGAGGGGGCGCCTCATGCTGTAGGCGTATCGACCATCGGCGGCCTGAGTGAGGCGAGATGTGGCGAGAGGCCCGCGCCCGCCGTAGCCGAGGAGATGTTCGAGGCCCTGGCGGTCGTTCTCGTGGATGCGGACACCGCAGTGCAAGCTGAAGCCCTCGGCGTGGGAAGCCGTGTCGGTCTCTCGTGGAGCGAAGCCGGAGCCCGGAGGCATCTGGCCGGTCTGGATGCTTCGGGCCATGAGGCTATCCATGACCGAGGGCTCGAAGCTCGAGACCCCGTCCACGTCGTCGAAATGGTGCTCGAGCAGGAGCAGGACCCGCCTGGCCGTCCTAAGCATGACCTCTCTGGTGAGTCCGGGCTCCGGCCTGGCGGTCTTGTGGAAGGTGGCGCGCTCCGCGTCGTTGTCGTCGAGCGTGAATACACCGTCGGGCACGACCACGTGGAGGTGGACGTTGAGATTCAAAGCCGAACCGAACCTCTGCACGAATGTGACCGCGCCCGTCTGGCCGCGGCGGACGCCGTCGCTCTCGGCCCGCCGCCTGTAGCTCCTGGAGAGCTCGGCGTGGAAGATGGCGATGACCTTCCGCAGGAGCTTGTCGTCCCTGGCCAAGTGCCAGCGTACTCGTCGAGGGAAGCTGAGAACCCACTGCCGAACGGGGACGTGCGGCAGCACGCGGTCGGCCAGGTGTGCGGCGCAGTCGCTGGCCCGCCGAGCCGTGCAGGACGGACAGAATCCGCGGCGCTTGCATGAAAAGCCGACGAGCATCTCGTGACCGCAGTCGCTACAGCGGACGCGGGCGAATCCGAAGGCGAGCACGCCGCACTTCTTGTAGGCGCGCAATTCGCGCTCTACGTGAAAGGGGACACCCGAGCCGCTCGGGTCCTCCTCGCTGGCCCGTGCGAGGAAGCCGTCCAGGTGCTCGGTCACCGCTCGGTGCAGCACCGTCGTCCGCGGGTCCCGGGGCTTGTACCCCTCGGGCAGCGGGGCGAACACTTCGGCCGGGGAGCGCACCTCCACGGGGAGGTTCCGTATCGAGGCGAACGAAATTGCGCGGGCGGCCAGGGAATCCGACCGCCCGAGGCCGGCTGAGCCCGCGCGGGCTCCTCAGGTTCACCAAATCCGACGCGTTGGTGTCTCAAAGTCGTTGGCAGGTTCCGGCACGCGCCTCTCTCTGGCCTTCCCAGCTTTCGCTACAGCTGTCGCAAGAGCCGGAAACAACCGTCTCCTTGTTCGGCGATGCGGTCGAAGAACCCCTTCCGCGCCGCCTGGAACTGCTCCTCGCTCACGCCCGCCTTGGGAC
>RFGQ01000279.1 GCA_003695865.1 Gemmatimonadota bacterium
CCGCCGAGGAGTGCGCGCGCCTGTTCGAGGCCGCACGTGCGCACGGCCTGGACGTGCGCCTGCACGCGGATCAGCTCAGCGACGGCGGCGGCGCGCGGCACCAGGTCTTCGCAGATCGCGCGCACGTAGACGTCGCGGTCCGCTCCGGGCGGCAGCGCGTGCAGGGCAAGCAGCGTCGGGCGCACGGCGACGGGCGCCGCCTCGGCCACCCGCCCGATGAGTCGCAGCAGCCGTAACTCCTCGGCCGGCTCGAGGCCGTAGCCCGACTTGATCTCGACCGTGGTCACGCCGCCCCGCGCGAGGACCCCGACACGGCGAAGTGCAGCCGCGACGAGTGCCTCGTCCGACGCGGCCTTCGTCGCCTCGACTGTGGAGCGGATGCCGCCGCCGCGGCGGGCGATCGACTCGTAGCTCTCACCCGCGAGCCGCGCCTCGAACTCGGCGGAGCGGTCGCCGCCGAACAGCAAGTGGGTGTGGCAGTCGATCAGGCCCGGGGTGATCCAGCGCCCTCCGCCCTCGTGCACCACGCCCGCCGCGCGCTCCATCCCGTCGGGCAACAGCCCCTGCGGTCCGAGCCATGCGATCGAGCCGTCCCGCACCGCGAGCGCCGCATCCGCCACCGCCCCGTAGGGTTCCCCGTCGGGCGTCATCGTCGCCAGATTCACGTCGACCCACAGCGCGTCCACCGGGGCCTCGACCGTCGGCTCCCCCTGCGGGGGGCCGGCCGAACCGGACTCACTCAATGCCATCGTTTCTCGCTCCGCAGTGTCTGCTGCCCGACGGCTGGGCCGACGATGTCGTGCTCGACATCGACGCCGCCGGGTGGATCGAAGGCGTCCGGCCCCTCGAGGACCCTTCCGAACCGCTCGAGCGCCTCCACGGCCCGGTGGTGCCGGGCCTGATCGACCTGCACAGCCACGCCTTCCAGCGGGCCATGGCAGGCCTCGCCGAACGGGGCAGCCCCGC
Organism: Gemmatimonadota bacterium; assembly: GCA_003695865.1. Lineage (GTDB taxonomy): Bacteria > Gemmatimonadota > Gemmatimonadetes > Longimicrobiales > Gaopeijiaceae > J028. The sequence continues at coordinate 967 of RFGQ01000279.1, forward strand.
GGGAGACCACTTCTGGACGTGGCGTGACGCCATGTACCGCTTCGCGCTGGCACTGGAGCCCGAAGACCTCGTCGACGTCGCCCGGCAGCTCTACGTGGAGCTCCTGCGGGGCGGCTACACGTGTGTCGTCGAGTTCCACTATCTGCACAACGCGCCCGACGGGCGACCCTACGACGCGCTCGAGACGATGTCCATGGCCGTCGTCGAGGCGAGTCTCGGCGCCGGCATCGGCCTCACCCACCTTCCCACGCTCTACCGGACCGCGGATTTCGGAGGTGCGCCGCCCCTTCCCGAGCAGCGTCGCTTCGTACTCGAGGTCGAAGCGTTGCTCGCACTGCGGGAGCGCCTCGAGGCCCGACTTGCCGACGATCCCGACCGGCGGACCGGCCTTGCGCTCCATTCGCTCCGGGCGGTGCCTCCGGGCGCGCTCGAACGCACCGTGGCCGCCGTGCACCGCGCCTCCCCCGACGCCCCCGTGCACATTCACGTGGCCGAGCAGACGGCCGAGGTGGACGCCTGTCTGGCCTGGTCCCGTCGCCGGCCGGTGGCGTGGCTGCTCGACCACGCCCCGGTCGACGCCCGCTGGTGCCTCGTTCACGCGACGCACATGAGCGCCGACGAAACCGCCGCGCTCGCCGCCACCGGAGCCGTGGCCGGCCTCTGCCCCACGACCGAGGCGAACCTGGGCGACGGCTTCTTCCCCCTGCGCCCGTTCCTGGACGCCGGCGGCCGGTTCGGCGTCGGCTCCGACGCGAACGTCTGCGTGGACGCCACCGAAGAGCTCCGCCTGCTCGAGCTGGGTCAGCGGCTGCTGCACCGGGAACGCAACGTCACCACCCGGGGCGAGGCGCGCTCCACCGGCCGTGCGCTCCTCGAAGGCGCCCTGGCCGGCGGCGCCCAGGCGGCGAGGCTGGCCGCCGGCAGCATCGAGGCGGGGCGACGGGCGGACCTGGTCGTGCTCGACCGGGACCATCCCGGCCTGGTAACCCGCTCGGGCGATGCGCTGCTCGACGCGTGGATCTTCGGGCCGGCCCGGGGCGCCGTGCGCGACGTCATGGTCGGCGGGCGCTGGGTCGTACGCGAGGGCCGCCACGCCGGCGAGGTGCACGCGCGCGAGCGCTACCGCGCGGCCCTGGAACGCATCGCCGAGCGCTGCGGCTGACCTCAGCCCCGGTCCTCGGGCGGCGCCATCGGGATCCGCAGGCCCTCCCGGCGCGCGGTCGCCCACGCGCCTTCGTAGCCGGCGTCCGCGTGCCGCACCACGCCCAGGCCCGGGTCGTTCGTCAGCACGCGCTCGATGCGCTCGCCCATTTCGGGCGTGCCGTCCGCCACGAGCACCTGACCCGCGTGCAGCGAGTTGCCGATGCCCACGCCGCCCCCGTGGTGGAACGACACCCAGCTCGCGCCCGACGCCGTGTTCAGCAGCGCGTTGAGAATCGGCCAGTCGGCCACTGCATCGCTGCCGTCCAACATCGATTCGGTCTCGCGGAACGGGGAGGCGACCGAGCCCGTGTCGAGGTGGTCCCGTCCGATCACGATCGGTGCGGAGATCTCGCCGCTCGCCACCAGATCGTTCATCGCCCGCCCGAAGCGCGCGCGCTCCCCCTGGCCCAGCCAGCAGATGCGCGCCGGGAGCCCCTGGAAGGCGACCCGCTCACGCGCCATGCGGATCCAACGGCAGAGGTGCTCGTCTTCGGGGAACATCTCGAGCACGAGCTCGTCGGTGCGGTGGATGTCGGCCGGGTCGCCCGAGAGCGCGACCCAGCGGAAGGGCCCCTTCCCCTCGCAGAACAACGGCCGCACGTAGGCGGGCACGAAGCCCGGAAAGGCGAAGGCGTCTTCGAAGCCGGCGTCGTAGGCCTGCGTCCGCAGGTTGTTGCCGTAGTCGGTGGTGACCGCGCCCCGGCGCATGAGCGCCACCATGGCTTCGCAGTGGGTTCGCATGGACGCCATCGAGCGGCGCACGTACGCCTCGGGGTCGTCGGCGCGAAGCGCCGCGGCCTCGGCGAGGCTCAGGCCTGCGGGCACGTAGCCGTTGAGCGGATCGTGCGCCGAGGTCTGATCGGTGAGTACGTCGGGCACCACGCCCCGCCGCTCGATCTCGGGGAGCACCTCCGCACAGTTCCCCACCAGGCCCACCGACAGCGCCTCGCCCCGCGAAGCGGCGCCCCGTACCAGGTCGAGCGCCTCGTCCAGGTCGTCGGTCATGCGGTCGCAGTAGCGCGTCTCCAGACGGCGGCGGATGCGCTCGGGATCGACCTCCACCACCAGGGCACAGCCCTCGTTCATCGTCGCCGCGAGCGGCTGCGCGCCGCCCATGCCGCCCATGCCTCCCGTGAGGACCCAGCGGCCGCGCAGCGAGCCGCCGAAGTGCTGCCGGGCGATGGCGCCGAACGTCTCGTACGTGCCCTGCAGGATGCCCTGCGTGCCGATGTAGATCCACGAGCCGGCCGTCATCTGCCCGTACATCATCAGGCCGCGGCGCTCCAGTTCGTGGAAGTGCTCCCACGTGGCCCATTTCGGCACCAGGAGCGAGTTGGCGATGAGCACGCGCGGCGCCAGCGGATGCGTTTCGAACACGGCCACGGGCTTGCC
>RFGQ01000280.1 GCA_003695865.1 Gemmatimonadota bacterium
CAGCAGCTGCACGCGCGTGATGTCGCCGACCTGGAGCACGTCTTCGGTCTTCTCGACCCGGCCCTCGGCCAGCTCCGAGATGTGGCAGAGACCTTCCTTGCCCGGGAAGATCTCGACGAAAGCACCGAACGACGTGACCGTCTTGACCGGTCCCTCGTAGATGCGTCCGATCTCGGGCTCCTGGCAGATGGCCTCGATCATCTCGCGCGCGCGGGCGCCCGCCTCCGCGCTCACCGCCGCGATCTTGATCAGACCGCTGTCGTCGATCTCGATCGTCGCCCCCGACTCGTCCTGGATCGCGCGCACGGTCTTGCCCTTCGGGCCGATGACCTCGCCGATCTTCTCGGGGTTGATCTGGATCGTCTGGATGCGCGGCGCGTAGGCCGAGAGCTCGGTCCGGGGGGCGTCGATCGCCTGGTCCATCACGTCCAGGATGTGCATGCGACCCGCGTAGGCCCGTTCGAGCGCGGTCTTGAGGATATCGCGCGTGAGCCCCTGGATCTTGATGTCCATCTGGATCGAGGTCACGCCCTCACGCGTACCGGCGACCTTGAAGTCCATGTCGCCGAGCGCGTCCTCGAGCCCGAGGATGTCGGTGAGGACGGCCACGTCGTCGCCCTCCTTGATCAGCCCCATCGCGACGCCGGCGCAGGCGGCCTTGATCGGCACGCCGGCGTCCATCAGCGCCAGCGACGCGCCGCACACCGACGCCATCGACGACGAGCCGTTCGACTCGAGGATGTCCGACACGATGCGGATCGTGTAGGGGAAGTCGTCGTAGGCCGGCAGCAGCGGCTGAATCGCCCGCTCGGCGAGATTCCCGTGCCCGATCTCGCGCCGAGAGGTCCCGCGAATGGGCCGCGCCTCTCCGACCGAGAACGGCGGGAAGTTGTAGTGCAGCATGAACGACTTCGACACCTCTTCGAGCGTGTCGACCGTGTCGATGCGCTGCTCGTCGGACGACGTGCCGAGGGTCGTGACCACGAGCGCCTGGGTCTGCCCCCGGGTGAAGAGGGCCGAGCCGTGGGTGCGGGGCAGCACGCCCACCTCGCACGTGATCGGACGGATCTCGTCCACGCGCCGGCCGTCGGCCCGCTCGCCCGCCTCGATGATGCGGCGACGCATCGTCTTCTTCTCGATCGAGCGCAGGATCTCCTTCACCTGCCCGGCCTGCTCGGCGTAGGCCTCGTCCTCGGCGATGAGCATGTCGAGGATGTCGTCGGTCACCGCCGCCATCGCCTGGGAACGCTCGGTCTTGTCGGCCAGCGTGAGGGCTTCGGCCACACGGTCGGCCGCGAGCGCCGACACCCTGTCGCGCAGCGTCTCGTCGGGGCTGACGGGCGTCCACTCCATGTCGGGCACCTTCAGCCCCTCGATGAACTCCTCCTGGATCGTCACCAGCTCCTTGATGGCCTCATGGGCCACGTCGAGGCCGGCGAGGATGTCGGCCTCGGGCACCTCGAGCGCGCCTCCCTCGACCATCACGATGGCGTCCTTCGTGCCCGCCACCACGATGTCGAGGTCCGAGTACTCGAGCTGGTCGAAGGTCGGGTTGACGACCCACTTGTCGGCGATGCGTCCGATGCGCACCGACGCGACGGGGGTGTTGAAGGGGATCTTCGACATGTTGAGCGCCGTCGAAGCCCCGAGCAGCGCCAGGATGTCGGCGCTGTTCTGCTGGTCGGCCGAGAGAACGTAGCAGATGATCTGCGTCTCGTTCATGAAGCCTTCGGGGAACATCGGCCGCAGCGGCCGGTCCGTCAGGCGGGCTGCCAGGATCTCGTTCTCGCTGGGGCGCCCTTCGCGCTTGAAGAAGCCGCCCGGGATCTTGCCCGCGGCGTAGCTCCGCTCCCTGTACTCCACCGTGAGCGGGAAGAAGGGCAGGTGCGTGGGGTTCTCCTGTGCGGTCGCCGTGCAAAGGATCACCGTCCCGCCGTACTGAACCAGGCAGGAACCGTGGGCGAGCTTCGCCATACGGCCGGTCTCGAGGACGAGCTTGCGGCCGGCGAACTCACGTTCGATGCGATGTGTCATTCTCTCCGTGTCTCTTTTCCCGCGGGCCTCGTGCCCGCGCTTACTGGAACCGCCGACGGCCCGGGGACCATCCCCGGGGCGTCATCGCCCGTCCGAGCCGGAGAGAACTCGACCGCCGCGTGGCCGGGAGGGACCCTGCGGGCCCCTGCCGGGAGCAGCACATGGTGTTGGCCGATCCTTCCGGTCTTCCGGGCAGGAAAAAGCGGCGGAGGCATCCGTCGCCGCCGCCGCGCGAGAGATCAATGGCGGAGTCCGAGGTCCGCGATGATCTCCCGATACCGTTCCACGTCGGTACGCTTGAGGTACTCGAGCAGCCGACGCCGCCGTCCCACCATCTTGAGCAGGCCGCGGCGGCTGTGGTGGTCCTTCTTGTGGGTGTCGAAGTGCGCCCGCAGATCTTCGATGCGCGCCGTCAGGAGCGCGATCTGGACCGGGGCGCTGCCCACGTCACCGTCGTGGAGTTGATACTTCTTGATGATTTCGTTCTTGTCGATCATGTCGATCGAGCCTCCGCAAGAGTCTGCGCTGCGAGGGAAGCCGATGTATCCCTTCGGGAATCAGCCTGTAAAGCTACCGGCAAGTGCTGAGGGCGACAAGGCCACGCGGGGGCTGGAAGCCGCGGCGGGGCGCGGAGGCCCGCGGGCGTGACCGATACCCAGACGCTCGCTCTCGCGGCCGGCGGCGCGGCGCTGGCCGCCGCCGCCGGGGCGCTTCCCTTCGCCCTGGGCCGGGGACGCCCGGTCCGTCGCATCGCCTGGGCCAACGCGGTCGCGGCCGGACTCATGCTCGGGGCGGCGTTCGTCCTGGCCCGTGAAGGCCTTCTCCTGCAGCCGCTGCCCACCGCCACGGGCGCCCTGCTGGGACTCGCCCTGTTGGTATCCCTGCACGCGTTCGCCGGCGTGTCGGACCTCTCGCGCGGCGACCTCGAGACCAGCGATCCCGTGTACGGGTGGCGCGTGCTGATGTTGCAGACCATCCACGGTTCCTTCGAGGGGGTCGCGCTCGGCGTGGCCGCCGCGCTCGACCTCACGCTGGGCCTCTTCCTCGCCGGGGCTCTCGCCGTCCACAACGTGGCCGAGGGCACTACGCTGGCCGCGGTGCTCACCGAAGACCATCGGGTTCCCCCTGCGCGGGCCGCCGTGCTCGCCGTAGCCACCAACGGGGGGCAGATCCTGCTGGCCGTCACCACCTTCGCGGTGCTGGGCCCGGGTGGAGCGCTGCTCGCCCCTACGCTCGGACTCGCCGTGGCCGGCCTCCTCTACCTGGTGCTGGTCGACCTGTTGCCCGAGGCCTACGGTCCCGCGGGAGACACGGCGATCGCGGTGGTCA
>RFGQ01000281.1 GCA_003695865.1 Gemmatimonadota bacterium
CCCGCTCGACCTGGACCTCGACCTGGTCGAGCGGGTCCTGGTGGCGTTCATCCGCGACGAGGTGGTCGAGCGCCGGGGGTTCGAGCGTGTGGTGGTGGGCGTGTCCGGAGGCGTGGATTCGGCCGTCGCCCTCCATCTGGCGGTGCGGGCCCTGGGGCCCGAGAACGTGTTCGGCTTCCGGCTGCCGTACGCGACCTCGAGCGCCGAATCGCTCGAGCACGCCGGCCTCGTGCTCGACCAGACCGGCGCGCAGCGCCGCACGATCGACATCACCGGTGCGGTGGACGCCTACGTCGCCGAGCACGAACCCGACCTCACACCCCAGCGCCGGGGAAACCTGGCCGCACGGATGCGCGCGGTCGTGCTCTTCGACCAGTCCGCCAAGCTGCGCGCGCTGCCGCTCGGCACGGGCAACAAGTCCGAGCGGCTCCTCGGCTATTTCACCTGGCACGCCGACGACTCGCCTCCCATCAACCCGCTCGGCGACCTCTTCAAGACCCAGGTCTGGGCCCTGGCGCGACACCTGGGGGTGCCCGACGTGATCGTCGACAAGCCCGCAAGCGCCGACCTGATCCGGGGCGTTCACGACGAGGACGAGCTCGGCGTCTCGTATCCGGTGGCAGACCCGATTCTCTACTGGCTGGTGAAGGGCTATCAGCCCGACGACCTCGTGGAAGCCGGCTTCGATCCGGCCGCGGTCGAGGTCGTGGCGGCCCGGCTGAACAGCACGCACTGGAAGCGCGAACTACCCACCGTCGCCATGCTCTCGTCCAGCGCGATCGGAGCTTTCTACCTGCGCCCCGTCGATTACTGAGTCCCGGCTGCACCGTCCGCCCCGGAGCGAGGGGACCCATCCCCGGGGCGGAGGCGTCGGCGCAGCAGTTCCAGGGGGGGCAGGGGGGTGAGTTCGCCGTCGATGATCTCGGCCAGCTCCTCCTCGCGGCGCCAGTGGGCCTCGAGCTCGGCCAGCTCCATGCGCAGCAGTCGCTGTTCGAGGGACTCGTGCGCGGCGATCTCGAGCGCGACCGCG
>RFGQ01000282.1 GCA_003695865.1 Gemmatimonadota bacterium
CGACCGGCCTATCTGCGAGGCGGACGCGGCCGCCGATTCCATCCGCTGGCCCGTGGTCGAGCCGGATCGCGACGTGCGCGGCTTCCAGTCGGCGCTGCTGGAGCTTGGCGCGCGGCTCGGCCTGCCTGGGATGGTCAACGAGGACGGCTCGGCCAGGTATCGCGACTACGCCGATTACATGGTCAATCACGAGCGCCGGCCCGGCGTCGGCCCGCTGGCGGGGTGGCGCAACCCCGACGGCTCGGGCGAGGGGCGCGGGGCGCCGAACCCGAACCAGCTCGAACGCTATATCGAGAATGGCGGCTTCTGGATCAGCCACATTCCCGAAGAGGCGCAGTTCTACAAGCCGTGGAACAAGGCCTATCAGGAATGGGCGGTAGAGCGCGGCTTCTACGACGCCGAGCAGCCCTTCGTCTTCAACCTCTATGTCGAGCCGATGCGCCGCTTCCAGCTCGCCGCCGAGGGCAAGGGAGAGCGCCAGCCGCCGGAGCATCTGCGCGAGCGGATCAAGGCGACCTTCGACCCGCTGCCGATCTGGTACGAGCCATTCGAGGGAACGCTGGTCGACGAGGAGAAATACCCCTATTCGGCGCTCACCCAGCGGCCGATGGCGATGTATCACAGCTGGGGCTCGCAGAACGCCTGGCTGAGGCAGATCCACGGCTACAATCCGCTCTACGTCTCGGGCGACATCTGGGAGGAGCAGGGCTTTCGCGAGGGCGACTGGGCGCGGGTCAGCTCCGTGCATGGGGAGATCCTGGTTCCGGCGGCGCGGATGGACGCGCTCAACGCCAGGACGGTCTGGACCTGGAACGCCATCGGCAAGCGGCGCGGCGCCTGGGCGCTGAAGCCCGACGCGCCCGAGGCGAAGAAGGGCTTTCTGTTGAACCACATCATCGGCGAGCTGCTGCCGGGGCGCGGCGACGGGCTGCGCTGGGCCAATTCCGACCCGGTGACGGGGCAGGCGGCCTGGTTCGACCTGCGCGTGCGCGTGGAGCGCGCCGACCCGCCGCCCGACGGGCAGAGCCTGCCGACA
>RFGQ01000283.1 GCA_003695865.1 Gemmatimonadota bacterium
CGTTGAGGCGCGCCACGTCCTCCGCGAAGAACGCGTCGATCGCCGCGCGCGCCCGCTCCAGCCGCTCGCTCAGCACGGCGTGCACCTGCCGCTGCGCCTCGGTGGGCGCGAAGTCGGCGCTGTTGGCTCCCACGTCCGAGGCGAGCGCACTGAAGCGCCCGTAGAGCTTCATGGGGCTGCGGAACGCGTCCTCGCGCGCGCCCGTGAGGTGCACGTCGAAGAGCGCGCCCTCGACCTCGACGGCCCGCGCCTCCACGCGCCGCGCCTCGTCGGCCAGCGCCTGCGCGCCCTCCGCGCCGGCCAGTGCGCCCTGCACGTCCTCGAGCTGTACGCGCGCCCACTCCATACGGTCGATCAGGTCGGCGATCGTATCGAGCTGGTCGCGCATGCGCAGCGAGAGCGCCACCTGGGCCTCGATGTCGGCCATCGAGCCCTCGGACCAGGGGTCCTTGAGCACCGTGAGCGGCTCGGTGAACTCCTCGTCGCCCACGCGCAGGCGCACCGTATAGACGCCCGGCACGGCGAGCGGACCCTGCTGGCCGCCCACCAGGTCGAGGTCCCACGAGCGCAGGGGCCGCTCGCCCCGCCCGTCGAGTGGCACCCAGGGCCGTCCGGGCGGGCGCGTGCGCAGGCGGGGCGCGCGCGGCGAGGGGTGGCGCAGGTCCCACCACACCCGGTTCACCCCCCGGCGACGCGTGGGGCGTAGCCGCCGGACCACGCGCCCCTCGGCATCCTCGATCGTGAGGCGCACGGGCAGGGTGGTGTCGGCCAGCACGTAGTTGATGTCGGCCCCGTAGCGCGGATCGCGGCCGGTCACGAAGCTGGCCTCACTGTGGATGCCCTGCACGCGCTGGAAGCGGTAGGCGGCACGCGGCGGCACGAGCACGGTGCGGCCCGCGAGCACGTCCGCGTCGAGCGCGCGCAGCGGGGCGAGGTCGTCGAGGATGTAGAAGCCCCGGCCGTAGGTAGCCACGACCAGGTCGTCGAAGCGCTCCTGCACGACAAGCCAGTAGACCGGCGCGGGCGGCATGTCGAGCCTGAGCTTGGTCCAGTGGGCCCCGTCGTCCAGCGACCACCACACGGCATTGTCGGTGCCGGCGAACAGCATGCCCGCCCGCCTGGGGTCTTCGCGCACCACGTGCACGAAGC
>RFGQ01000030.1 GCA_003695865.1 Gemmatimonadota bacterium
CCCTGCCCGATCGAGCGGCTGCACGGCCGCTGGCGCTGGCACTTCCTGCTGCGGTCGGCGAGCGCGAGGGCGCTGGGCGACGCGGCGCGCGCGCTGCTCGCACGCGGGCGCCTGCCCGGCCGCGACGTACGGCTGATCGTCGACCGGGACCCGACCGCGCTTCTCTGAGCGCGCAGCCTGGCCCCGAGCGGCCCGGGCGCCGGGCGGCGCGTGCCGCGTCCGTGGGATCCGCCGGGCTCGCGCAGGGTAGGGTGCCGAAGGAGCGGGCGCGGTGCCGGGTCGCTTGCGCGGACGGCGACCACGATATACGGTACCGCGAGCACTCAGGGCCCCAAGGAATCGTGGGTCCCGGGCCGGAGTGTGGGGCGCAGGCCGCAGAGCGGGACCGGCGCCGCTGCCCGGGTCGGGCCCGCACGCAGGAGACGAGCGAGAGAATGGGCTGTCTCGCGCTGAACGCGTCCTTCGAACCCCTGACGATCATCCCGTCGCGCAGGGCGATCCGACTCGTGCTCGACCGCAAGGCCGAGATCATCGAGGTGGACGACTCGCGGGCCTTTCGCTCGGCGCGCGACTCGTTCCCGTGCCCCACGGTCATCCGCCTGGTGCGCTACGTGCACGTGCCGCGGCGCTTCCGCCGGCAGGTCACGAACACCTTCCTGTTCGCGCGAGACGAGTACACGTGTCAGTACTGCGGACGTCCCCGACACCAGCTCAAGGGGCGTCAGTTCCTGACCCGCGACCACATCGTTCCGATCTCACGCGGGGGTCTCAACACCTGGGACAACGTGGTCACGGCGTGTTCCCCCTGTAACAACCGCAAGGGGAACCGTCTTCCGGCCGAGGCGGGCATGCGTCTGTTGACCGAACCCCGCGAGCCGAACTACGTGCAGCTGGTGTGGGCGGTTCGGCGCGTGACGCCGGTCCAGGCGAAGTACATCCGGATGTTCTACGGAGAGGACATGCTCGAGGCGCTGCAGAACCGCTTCGACGCGCCCCGCTATTCCTCCAGCCAGGCGAACGGGCGTTCGTAGAACTGGCCGAACCCGCGCACCCCGCCCGTCTCGGTGTGCTCCTTCCAGCGGATGACCCAGCCGCGCACCTCGTCCTGGATCACCTCGTAGGAGAACCCCGGCAGTTCCGAGCGCTCGGCGAGAAAGCGGGCCAGCGTCGCCGGCAGGTTCGAGACGCCCTCGACCGAGGCGAGCTCGGCGTCCTCGAGCACCTCGTTCTGCAGACGCGACTCACTGAGCATCACAGCGCGGATGGCTTCCTCGACGGCTTTCGTCACGTCCTGTACGGAGAGGGTCGCCGACGAGCCGAAGCGGGTGCGCAGTTCCTGCACGAGCGCCTTCGTCGTCGGCGCATCGAGCTCGGCGCGCACGGTCTCGAGCTGGTCGAGAATGCGCGCGTGCAGGCGCAGGAGCTGAGCGAGCTCCCTCTTGGCTTTTTCTTCGTGCACGGACGGCGCCGTCATGCATCCTCCGGTGTGGACGATCTCTTAAGATGGTCCATGATCCGGCGTTGCGTCGAGGGTTTTCATCATCTGTTTCCGGAGGCCGGCCGGCGGGCCGCGGCGGCGCGGCTCTCCTCGGGTTACTCCGCCAGGGTTATCCGCGCATCCACGGCCACGGCACCCTGCTCGAACACCAGGAACGGGTTGACGTCCAGCTCGACCAGGTCGGGGTGGTCGTCGACCAGGCGGGCCAGCCGCCGGATGGCGTCGACGAGCGCCTCCTCGTCGGCCGGTGGATCGCCGCGCACGCCGGCCAGGAGGGCGTGTCCGCGGATCGAACGCACCATGTCGCGTGCTTCGCCCTCGTCGAGCGGCGGAACCCGGAAGGTCACGTCGCCGAGAGCTTCGACGTAAACGCCCCCCAGGCCGAACATGAGCACCGGTCCGAAGGTCGGGTCGGTGGTCATGCCCAGGATCGTCTCGCGTCCGCCGCCGAGGAAGCGGCTCACGAGGATGCCCTCCACGCGGGCGTCGGGGGCCTCGCTCGCGAGGCGTTGAAGCATGTCGGCCACGGCCTCGCCGAGCTCTTCGGGTGTTCGCAGGTCCACGCGGACGGCGCCGACATCGCTCTTGTGGACCAGGTCCGGCGAGACGGCCTTGGCGACCACGGGGTAGCCGAACCGCTCGGCGGCCTCCAGCGCGCCCGCCACGTCGCGCACCACGGCGTGCTCGACGACCGGAATGCCGTACGCCTCGAGCACGTCCATGGCCTCGGGCTCGAGCAGGCGCGAGCGCCCGCCGGCGCGCGCCGCCTCGAGGATGCGCCGCACTCGATCGGGATCGCCCCTGGGCGCCGGCGTGTCGGCGGGCCGGCGCTCGCGCCAGCGGCCGTAGCGGACCAGGGCGGCCAGGGCCCGCGCGGCAGACTCGGGAAAGATGTAGGTGGGGATACCGGCCTCGCGGAGTTCGGCGCGTCCCTGGGGCAGCCCCTCGCGGCCCATGAGCACGGCGAGTACCGGCTTGTCTTCGTGCGTGGCCGCGGCCTCGATGATGGCCGCCGCCACATCCTCTTGGCGGATGCCGAGCGGCGGCACGAAGGCCGCGATCGCGGCGTCGACGTGCGCGTCCGAAAGCACGGCGTCGAGCGCCACCCGGTAGCTCTCGGGCGTGGCCGACGCGATCATGTCGACGGGATTGCGCAGCGACGCCTCTTCGGGGAAGACCTCGGCGAGGCGCGCTCGCGTGGCCTCTTCGAGGTCGGTGATCGTGAGCCCCGCCGCCTCGCACGCGTCGGCGATCATGATGCCCGGCCCACCGGCGTTGGTCACCACCGCCACCCGTTCGCCTTTCGGGATGGGCAGCACCTCGAAGGCGATCGCGAGGTCGAACAGGTCCTCGACCGAATCCGCCCTCAGCACCCCGCACTGGGCGAGCAGCGCCTCGGTCGCACGGTCTCCGCCCGCGAGCGCGCCGGTGTGCGACGAGGCCGCGCGCGCGCCGGCGAGGGTGCGCCCCGACTTCACGACCACGATGGGCTTCCGCCGACTGACCTCGCGCGCGATGCGCGTGAACCGCCGCGGGTTCCCGAACGACTCGAGGTACATCAGGATCACCCGGGTGTCGGGATCGGCGCCCCAGTACTCCAGCAGGTCGTTGCCGCTCACGTCGGCCTTGTTGCCTACCGAAGCGAACTCGCGCACGCCGATGCCGAACTCCGCCGCGTAGTCGAGGATCGTCACCCCCAGCGCTCCCGACTGGCTCATGAAACTGGTCGCCCCGGGGGGCGGCATGCTCGGCGCGAACGTGGCGTTCATGCGCACCGCCGGGTCGTTGCTGAGCACGCCCATGCAGTTGGGTCCGACCACGCGCATCCCGTAGTGCCGGGCCCGTTCGCGCAGTCGGCGCTCGCGCTCCACGCCTTCGCCGCCGACTTCGCGGAAGCCCGCGCTGATCACCACGAGCGCGCCGACACCCACCTGCCCGCACTCCTCCACCACGTCGAGCACGTGCTCCTTGGGAACCACCACGACCGCGAGGTCGATCGGCCCGGGTACGGCCGTGACCGACGGGTAGGCCGGGATGGCGTGCACGGCCGTAGCCGAGGGGTTCACCGGGTAGAGGACGCCCTGGTAGTCGTACCGCAGCAGGTTGGCGACGATCTGGTGTCCGATCGTGCCGGGGCGCCGGCTGGCGCCGACGACGGCGATGGAGCGGGGACGGAAGACGGTGTCGAGGCTGTGGGGCATGGCGCGAAACGGCCGGTCGAAGGTCGAAGCAGGGCGGGACAGGAGTTTACCGGAAGGCGGGAGGCGGGTACAAGTTCCTCATGTACGAGACGCTGCTCATCCGCAGGGCCACCTTCCGTGCCCGGCACCGCTACGGACTTCCGGGCCTCGACGAGGCGGCCAACCGCGCCCGCTTCGGTGATCTGGTCCACGCGCACGCACACGACTTCCGTGTGGAGGTGCGGGTGAGCGGACCGCCCGAAGCGGGGACGGGGTTCACGGTCGACCTGACAGCGCTCGACGCCGCGCTGGACGGGGTGCTCGCGCCGCTCCGGGACAGCGACCTCAACGAGGCACTGCCATCGGTACGGGACGGCCGCGAGCAGCCCTGCACCGAGGTCATCGCCCGTTGGATCTTTCGCTCGCTGACGCCGGCGTTGCCCGAGCCCGCTCGGCTCGTGGAGGTGGCGGTCTTCGAGGACGAGGCGCTGGGCGCCGTCGTCAGGGCCTCGGCCGACTGAAGCGGGTCGTTGCGCCGGGGTCGGCCGGGTCAGGCCCGGCCGGGCGCTACGCGGGGCCGTGGGCCGAACCAGTGCAGCGCAGCGCGCCCCAGGCCTCCGAAGCGCCGCAGCACGGTTCGGCGGGCCCACGCGGGGTCCACGAACACCGGGTAGGTGGCCAGCATCACCAGCGAGAAGAAGCCGATGTTCATGGTGAGCAGGATGCCCAGATGGAGGGCGATTCCGTGGGCGATGGAGAACCGCCGGCCCCAGCGGGTGAGCACCAGCAGCGGGAAGAGGAACTCCCACCAGGCCACGAACAGGCCCGCCACCCAGTACAGGGGCCACGACCAGGCGCCGCCGAGCGGGCCGAAGCGCGTGATCGACGCGTTGCCGATGGCGACGTAGATCGCGTCGCCGTTCCACCAGGAGTCCCCGAGCAGCTTCCAGAAGCCCGCCAGGAAGTAGATGATGCAGACCTGAAGCTGGATCATGCGCACGGGCCAGGCCGGCATACGCGGCGGCGCCGCCGTGGCCTCGTCGAGTCCCCGGCGGGCGAGCGCGCGGGCACGGTCGAGAGAAAACGCCCGCCCTTCGGGCGGGACGACCAGGTGGCCGAGGAACAGGTAGAAGGCGGTCAGCCGGAGCACCTCGTCGCCGCCGTTCAGGTAGGTCGGATTGCGGAGTTGGAACCAGAGCTGCAGGGCGAAGACCGCCGCCGCCGCCAGGCGCGTGAAGCGGCCCACGAGCAGGAATCCGAGCGCGAACAGCAGCGCCGTGTAGATCACGACCACGGCCCCCAGGCTGCCCAGCGCGGGCCGCAGGAACACCGCCATCGCGTTGCCCCAGCTCCAGCGCATCGCGTCCAGCGCGTGGAAGACCCCCTCGTCCGTGTACTGCTCGCGCAGCAGCGGCGCGAACTCGAGCAGCGTCAGGATGGCCGCCGCCGAGAACAGGATGCGCACGAGGCCGAAGGCTGTGCCGTCGATCTCGGCGAACCAGAAACGCGACCAGCCGTCCCATGGCCTGCGCGCCAGCGCGCTCAGTCGCTCACGCAATCGTAGCCTCCCAGCGGCTGTCGGTACAGCGTGTCGCCCGTCACGGGGCGCCAGGGCGGGACGATCTTCTCCCACTCGAGCGAGAGCGCGATGCCGCCCGGCCGCACGCCGGTCTCCCGCTCGAGCCGGTCGCAGAGATAACGGGCGAGCAGCGGCCGGTAGACCTCGCCCCAACCCTCGTAGCCGATGTTGGTGTGGATGCGCCACTCACGATGCTTGCCCCAGTGGGGCTTGGCCGACTCGCGCGCTCCGACGAAGACGTAGTGGACCCTCCGCCAGCGGCCCTCGGGGTCGGCCGGGCCGTCCGGATCGCGGGCGGACGCGGGTCCGGCGGCGGGCACCTCGGCGGTCGAGAGCAGCGGGGCGGGCGCCTCGGCCCGGTCGGCGGCGGGTACGAGGGGAGGGGGCCCGCCGGAGGGGGCCGCGCCCGCGGCCGAGGGC
>RFGQ01000284.1 GCA_003695865.1 Gemmatimonadota bacterium
GCTCGCCGGCCGGGTGCCGCTGTCGCCCGGGCCGGTGGTCGCGCTGCTGAGTGGCGGCAACGTCGATCCGGCGCGGGCGCTGGCACTCGTGGCGGGTGGCGCCTGATGTGCCGGCTCGCCCTCTACCTGGGGCCGCCGCGCCCGCTCGCGCCGCTCGTCTTCGGCGGCACGCACCCACTCGCGGAGCAGGCGTGGGCGCCCCGGGAACTGCTCACGGGCTCGGTGAACGCCGACGGTTGGGGAGTGGCCTGGTTCACCCCGCAGGGCCCGGTGCGCCTGGCCGCCGCGGAGCCCGTCTGGTACGACCCCGACCTGCCGGCCGCACTCGGGGCCGTCGAGTCGTCCGCCCAGCTCGCCGTGCTCCGCAACGCGACCGTCGGGCTGTTCGTCGACCGGGCCGGCCTGCAGCCGTTCGTGGGGGGCGGGTGGGCCTTCGCGCTGAACGGTTACGTGCAGGACTTCCGCCCGCGATTCATGCGCGCGTTCCGCGCCGAGCTGCCCGACGCGCTCTACGGCGAGCTGCGGGGCTGTTCGGACGCCGAGACGCTCTTTCTGCTCCTGCGGGCACGCCTCGACGCGGGCGCGCCGGCCGCGCGGGCCCTCCAGGACCTGGCCGCGTGGGTCGTGGCGGAGGTGCGCGCGGTGGGCGCCGAGGCGCAACTCACCATGGCGCTCGTGGGGCCCGGCGAGGCGCACGCCGTGCGCACGGGCACGGCCGAGCGGACCAACACGCTCTACGCCGGACGGGGATGCGCGGTCGGGCCCGCAGGGGTGGTGGTGGCTTCCGAGCCGCTCACCGACGAGGCGGTGTGGGAGGCCGTGCCCGAGCACCACGCGCTGGAGGTGCGGGCGGACGGGTCGGTACGGGTCGAGCGACTCGCGCGCTAGAGCGCCCCGCGCGGGCCGGCGCCGTCGGAGGTGTGACCGGGATCGCGGCCCACCGCGCTCAACGAGCTCGTGAAGTGTTCGAGCGCTTCCCTCGCCCACCCCGAGACGCACGAGCCCTCCAGGCGCCGCGCCCCGTCCAGGGCCAGGGTGACCACCGCATCGGCCGTCCTCCGCACGGCGGGCGCGGCCAGACCCTCACGCCCGGCCGTCTCGAGCAGGTCGTCGTCGCAGGGCGGCAGCGTCTCGGCCGCCTCGCGGCAGGCGTCGTCGTCGTAGAGCAGGCCCGCCAGCAGCGTCGCCGGCACGACGTACCAGTGTGGCGGAAGGGCGTCGAGGCAGCGGACTTCGAGGTAGCCCCGCGGACGCACTTCGGGGAACAGCGTGCTCAAATGGCGCCTCCAGGCGGCCTCATCCGCGCACCCCGCCTCGACGCGGGCCCGGAACGGCCTCGGCGCTTCCGGGCCTTCGACGATCTCGAGCGCGGTGAGCGCGAACTCCAGATACCCGTCGGGCCCCTCCTCGGCCCTCCCAAGTCCGGTGCGAGAGGGGTCGAGGCGCCGCCACTGTGCGGCCCGGAAGCTGCGGTGGCCCGTCTCGCGGCCTTCGTAGCGTGGCGAGTTCGCAAAGAGTGCAACCAGGGCCGGTGCGGCCCTGGTCGCCGCTCGCCAGCGCTCCAGAGGCCTCGGTCCGGGATCGAGGTTCACGTGGAGGGCCGCGGTCTGGCGCATCATGCGGCGGCCCCATGGACCCAGCGCCCCGAAATGCCGGTCCATCGTGCGGTAGCGTGGCGTGTCGAGCACGAGGCGTGCGTCCGCCTCTCGGCCGAGAGGGTCGATCCCGCGCGTGCACACGGCGAGTCCGCCGCCGTCGAGCGCCTCGAGGACCGCACCGACCGAGTGCTCCAGCGACGCGACGAGCGCATCCACATCGGCGGCGGGCGCACTCGAGATCTCGATCTGGCCTCCGGGTTCGTACGTCACGTGACTCCCGTCCGGCAGGTCGAAGCGCGGTGACCCCGCGTAGGACACGCCTTCCCCCCAACCCCGCGACCGCGCCGCCCCGCGCAGCAGCGGCAGGGTGCCCCCTCCTTCCGGCTCATGGGGCGCGACGAGCCGGCCCGTAGAGGGCTCGACGGGGATCAATTCGACTTCCATGCCCATGCGCATGGCCCGCGCCGACCCCGGCGCGAAGATCCGGCCGAGAACGTCGCGGCGCAGGGCCTCGGCCGCAGCGGTGCCCTGCGTCACGACCGGGACTCCGGGCCGCCGTCGCCGTCGGCCGAGACCCCGGCCAGGGCCAGGGCGTAGCGGCCCGCTTCGTCCTCGACCCACGCTTCGAGGCTCAGACCGGCGTCCTGGAAGATCTCCGTGACGGTCCGCCTATCGTATTTGCACGAGATCTCGGTGCGGATCGATTCGCCGGCGGCGATGCGCACGGGCGCCATACCGGGGGCCTCGACCGTGGTAGGACGCCGGGCGACCAGGTGCATCTCGATGCGTCCCTTCGCCTCGTCGTAGAACGCCCGGTGTTCGAAGGCCTCGAGGTCGAAGGTCGCGCCGGCCTCGCGGTTGAAGACCCGCAGGATGTTCCGGTTGAACTCGGCCGTGACCCCTTCGGCGTCGTTGTAGGCCCGCTCGAGCGCTTCCTTCGACTTGCCGGGCCCCGGCCGCAGGTCGGCGCCGAGCAGAAAGCGATCGGACGGCGCCATGGCGTCACGTACCGTCGCCACCAGATCGACCGCCGCCTCCGGATCGAAGTTTCCGATCGTGCTGCCCAGGAGCGCGAACAGGGCCGGTCGCTCCAGCGGGAAGTCGGGCGGGAACGGGAGCGAGATGTCACGCACCAACGGTCGAACTTCGAGCGTCGGATAGTCCGCCCGGAGCGCGTGGCTCACCTCGCGGAGGAAGTCACCCGCCACGTCGACCGGCACGTAGAGCACCGATGGCCGCACCGCCACGAGGGCGTCCAACAGGATGCGCGTCTTGGTGGCGGCGCCCGCCCCCAGTTCGACCAGCGTCGCCGGAGCCAGCGCGGCCATCCACGTAGGAGCGTGGTTCCGCAGGAGCTCGGTCTCGACGCGCGTCGGATAGTACTCCTCAAGGCCGGTGATGCGCTCGAAGAGTTCCGAGCCACGGGTATCGTAGAAGTACTTGGAGGGGAGCGACTTCTGAGGCTGCGCGAGTCCCCAGCGCAGGTCGGCCAGCAGGCGCGCCCGCCGCTGGCCCGCCGCGGGCTCCCCGGCGGCGCCGGTCGTGCACTCGCGCCCGCCGCGGACGGGCTCCCCTCCCCTGCACTCCATGGCCTCGCTCCCTCAGTCGTCGGCCGCGCACCGCAGGCCGCTGAAGATCTGTCTGCGAATCGGATAGTCCCAGTTGCGGAAGGTGTTCCGGACCGCGCCGGGCCGCGTGGCCCACGAGCCGCCCCGCAGTACACGATATTCGTTGCCGAAGAAGACTTCCGAGTACTCCGGGTAGGGGAACGCGGTGAACCCCGGATAGCCCTCGAACGGGCTGGAGGTCCATTCCCACACGTCGCCGATCATCCCGTAGCAGCCGAGCGGAGATACGTTCCTCGGGTAGGCCCCGATCGGCGCCGTGCCGAACGCGAGCTGATCCACGTTGGCGAGCACGATCGAGGCGGATTCGTCTCCCCACGGGAAGCGACGCGTCCGGCCCGTGGCGGGGTCCCACGCCGCCGCCACCTCCCACTCGAACTCGGTGGGCAGGCGCTTCCCTTCGAAGCGTGCGAAGGCCTCGGCCTCCCAGTAGCAGACGTGGCACACCGGATGACGGGGATCGAGGGGCGCCACCCGGTCGAAGGTGCGCGTCCACCACTCCCCGCCACGCCGTTCCCAGTGCTTGGGCGCGCGCGCACCCGCCTCACGCAGCCAGGCCACGCCCTCGGCGCTCCAGAACTCCTCCCGCTCGTAGCCTCCCTCGTCCACGAAGCGCAGGAAACGGGCGTTCGAGACCGGCGCGCGGTCGATGCGGTAGGGCGGCAGTTCCACCTCGAAGGCGGGCCGCTCGTTGTCGTAGGCCTGGCTCCGGTCGTCCGTCCCGATGGGATAGACGCCCCCGGGCACGCGCACCATCGCCTCCCCATCGACATCGAGCACCGGATCGGGATGATGGAAGGCTCGCGGGGCACGGTACGGCGTGCCCTGTTTGAGCTGAAGGGTCTGCAGGATGGTCTCGCCATGCTGGTATTCGTGCTGCAGCACCAGGCGCACGGCGAAGCTGTCGCGAGAGAGCGGGTCGGGCGCACCGGGGTCCATACGCATCACGTTCACGAGCGCGCGCGCACGCACCTCGGCCATGTACGCGAGCGCGGCGGGCGGATCGGGCAGCGGCAGGCGATCTCGCACGGCACGTGGGTTTTCGAATGGGTTGTATATACCCCGGAGACCCTCCGAGCCGTCCGGGCCGCGCTCGAAGGACTCGACCAGCCACACCTCCTCGAAATGGGCGATGTGGCCCAAGTCCCAGACGATCGGACTCATCAGGGGGTCGTGCTGACGGATCAGATCGCCGGACTCGATCGGGGCGACGAGCAGCAGGGTGCGGGCGCGCGCTTCGGTGAGCAGATCGACGGCTTCGGCGGGGTTCAGTCCACGACCGGGATGGGTGTGCATGGCTCCTGGTGGGGTGGGTGCGACGGCTGGGGCTCCCGGAAGCTAACGGTCCCCCGGCGCGGGCGCCCGACGTGAGGCGGGCCGCCGACCCGGCAGAACGAACCGGACGCGGCAGGGGTTCCCTCCTCTGCCCCCACCGCGTCCGGCGCGCTCCCCCTCAGGCTCCCTCGGCCGGCGCTTCGGGCACCTCGAGGCCGTGCAATCTGCACACGAGCTCGGCCATGGTGAGATGGTCGTCCGCGGTATCGGCCACCGCCGCGAGCAGCATCTCCTCCGCCGCGTACGCAATCGCCTGGTAGTCCTGCCCCAGCGCGTCGAGCTGGCGGATCTCACGGAGGTTCCGCTGCGTGAGGGTTGGATCGGCACCGAGGCACGCGTCGCGCAGCGCCCGGTGCAGGTACACGCTCTTGCGCAAGAGGTCGAAGAGGAGCGCCGCGAGCATATAGTCGAACTCCGCGGTGCCGGCTTCGACCCTGGCGAGCTTGGGCCGCGCCCGGGTCGGGATGATGTCCATGAACATGGCCACGTTGGCGGCCGTGTGGTCAACCGGCGAGGTGTGCTCAGACATTGTCGGGTCCTTCCATCAGGGGATCGGCTCCTCGCGCGCGGCCGCGCGCAGGTCGTCGATCGTGGAGCGGTACAGCAAGTCGCCCACCGACTGTGCATTCCCGAACGACACGATCCAGCGCCGGGCCAGGCCGTGCCCCCCGGTCGCCAGGGCGATCCGGATGAGCGTGAGTCGCTCGGGGGCCATCGTGCCGAGCGGGTAGAAGGTCACGTAGGGCTCCTGGGTCCGGGCGGTGGCCCTGAGCAGGGCGTCGATCGCGGCCGCGGTGTCGGCTGCGAGCAGCGCCCGGCGCGCCTCGAGCGCCGCGGTGAGTACCCGGGGGTCGGGATCGGTCGGGGGCGCATCGGGCGCCGCAGCGGCGATCGCGGTGATCAGACTTGCGACCTCGAGCGAATCACCGTGCAGGAACACCTCGTGCACGAGCCCGCGGAAGGCCCTGCGCCCGGCGTCGTTCGTCGGGATGTCGAACCGGGGCATCTCGCCGGCGTGGACCCGCGCCCGGAGGCTCGCCATCATCGCCCGCGCCTCGGGGATCTCCCAGCCCGCCTGGTGGGCCGCCACCACCCAGGGATCGAAGGCTTCGCGTCCGGCCACGCGCCGCCAGGTCTCGAGGGCGGCTTCGCGGCCGCCGGGCGGCGCCACCGCGATCAGGTACTCCGCGCCGCGCCGCCGGTCGGCCGGCGGACGGTCCTCGTCGAGCAGCACCTCGGCGACGGCCCGGGCCTGTTCCCTACGGACAGGATCGAACGCGAGGTGGGCGAACAGCAGCGACAGATCCCGCAACGTCCACCGGCGGAGGGTCTCTTCCAGATCCGCCCGAGCGCGCTGGCTTCCGAAGTTGATCGTGTAGGCCGCCTCCAGAATCCGACGCACCGGGTGGCCCTGAGGGGTCGCCTCGATGAGCTGGGCCGCCGCAACGGGATCGCGCCGGTAGATGGCCAGCTCGACGAGGTGGTGATGGATCGGGGGCAGCAGGCTGTCGCCCCTCAATGCACGCTCGAGCGGCGCCCGCGCATCCTGCAGCCGATGACCTCCGAACCCCCCGTAGTGGAACAGGGCTTCGCCGAGGCCCAGCCATCCATCGGGCAGCTCCGGATAGTGAAGCGTCACCTGCTGAAAGGCGGCGATGGACGCGTCGACCTCCTTCATGAGGTAGGCCCGCTGCGCTTCGAACAGGGCCCGCCACCTGGGCGAGAGCGTGGCGCGCGCGAGGCCCGCCTCGATGTGGACGAGCCCGTGATCGTAATCCCACCGCCAGCGCTCCGCGATGGCCAGGCGGTAGTAGGCCGGCGCGAAGCTCGAGTCGGACTGCACGGCACGGTCGAAGGCGTCGGCGGCGCCCTCGAAGTCGCCGGCCACGAACCGTCGGCTGCCCTCCAGGTAGTGGGCCAAGGCCGTTGCCGAACCGGTCGCGGCCGCCACCGGGCCGGGCAACCGCAAGCTGATCACCTCCTCCCCGTCGAGCACCCGAGCGACTTCCAGCGCGAGGCGGCTTCCGGCTTCGGCCAGCGTCTCGGCCCCTCCACCCCCGGTCGCCTCGAGCAGCCTGCGGCCCGTCGAAGCCTCGATCAGGCCCACACGCAGGACCGGGCGGCTCTCCATGGTGAAGAGCTCGACCTCGAGGGCATAGGGGGCTCCCCGCTCCACCGCGACCGTGGCGGCCCTCGACGCCGGCTGGATCAGCGGATCGGAGGGCACCGCAACCTCGGGCCCGAGCAGCAATTCGAGCGGGCGACGCACCCACTCCGCACCCGGCGTCGGCGGCGGAGCGTCGGCTGCCGGCGCCGCCGGCACCGACACGACGAGGAGTGGGGGCGGGGGCGGTGGATCGCCAGCGAGGGCGCGGAAAAGGAAGGGAGCGCCCAGCGCGGCGACCACCACCAGCGCCGTGGGCACGGCGAGTCGCCTGCGGCGTAAGCCTTGGCCCGGCTCCGGCGAGCCGGCCTCCTCCGGCTCTCTGTGGGCGGGAGCGCCCCGAACGGGGCGCTCGTCGCGGCTGCCGGCCTGCTCCAGCAGCACATCGAAGTGCCACGAGACGAAGAGTACCGCCGGAAGCGCCAGGACGAGCACCGCGACGAGCAGGTGGAACGCCCCGTCGGGCAGACCGAGCTGCGGGAATACCTCCGTGGCGCCCACCATCGCACCCCATGCGACCGCGATGTAAATCGCGAGCGTGTGGAGCACCTTGCGCTCCCGCGCGTCGCGCAGGAACCTGAGGAGGC
Source organism: Gemmatimonadota bacterium (assembly GCA_003695865.1). GTDB lineage: Bacteria > Gemmatimonadota > Gemmatimonadetes > Longimicrobiales > Gaopeijiaceae > J028. The sequence goes on from RFGQ01000284.1 coordinate 7,310, forward strand.
GTCGCGGCAAGAGTGCGTTACGCCGTATGTTCATGGGCGGGCCGCCGGGACCGGGGTCGGTTCGCTTCATGTATCCGTGACCGCCCCTCCGGACGCAAGCAAAAAACTCCTTACCGGACCTTCATATCTCTTCACCCCTCCCCGACACCGGACACGGCGCGACGCCTCCCCCCGCGCTCGAAGCCGAGGGCCTGGTGCTGCGCTATGCGGAGCACACCGTGCTGGACGGCCTCTCACTACGGGTCGCCGCGGGAGAGCGGGTCGCCCTCGTGGGCGAGAGCGGTGTCGGCAAGACCACCCTGCTGCGCACGTTCAACCGCATGGTCGAGCCGCAGGAGGGCACGGTGCGGGTGGGCGGACGCGACGTACGCAAGCTCAACCCGGTGCGGTTACGTCGCTCGATGGGGTACGTGCAGCAGGAGGGCGGCCTCCTGCCGCACTGGACCATTCTGCGCAATGCGGCGCTCGTCCCCTGGCTGCGTCGCATGGACGACGCCGAGGGACTCGCGCGACGTGCTCTCGAGCGGGTGGGCATGCCCGCCGCGGTGTACGGGGCTCGCCTTCCCAGAGAGCTGTCGGGCGGGCAGCGCCAACGCGTGGCGCTCGCCCGTGCGCTCGCGGCGCACCCCGAGATCGTTCTGCTCGACGAGCCTTTCGGCGCCCTGGACGCGATCACCCGCAGCGAGCTCTCCGAGGCCGTCGGACGCCTGTTTCTCGAACTCGAGGTTTCGGCCCTGTTGGTCACGCACGACCTGCACGGGGCGCTGGCCTTCGCCGACCGGATCGCGGTGCTTCGGGCTGGGCGGGTCGAACAGATCGCCGACCCCGAGACACTCTGCTGCGAGCCTGAGACCGACTACGTGCGCACGCTGCTGACGCGGGCGGGCGTGGAGGTGCGCGAGCGATGAGGGGCCGTCCGCAGAGGGCCGGAGCGACCGGTGCGCGCGCCTGCCTCACCGCGGCTGCCCTCTTCGCGCTCCTCGGGGCGGCGGCGCCCGCCGCGGCACAGGTCCGCTTCGACGAGGGGGGCGGCGACACGCTCGCTACCGCCGAAGGCCCACTCGTCGTGGCGTCGAAGCCGTTCGGCGAGTCCTACATCCTGGGTGAGATGTTCGCTCAGCTCCTCGAGAGCCGCGGCATCCGGGTGGAGCGGCGACTCGGACTGGGTGCGACGGAGATCGCGTTCCGAGCCCTGCGCACAGGGGCGGTGGACGTGTATCCCGAATACACGGGGACAGGCCTCGTGGCTCTGCTCGGCGAGACGCCCAGCGGGTCCGCCGGCGCGGTGTTCCGTAGGGTCGCGACGGTCTTTCCGGAACGCTGGGGCGTGCACTGGCTGCCGCCGCTGGGATTCGAGAACACCTACGCCATCGCGATGCGCGACGAGCGCGCCGAGTCACTCGGCATTCGCACGCTGCGCGATCTCGCGAGGCACGCGCCCGCGCTCGCGATGGGCGGCGA
>RFGQ01000285.1 GCA_003695865.1 Gemmatimonadota bacterium
ACCGGCGTGCGGCGCCGGCCGGGGCTCGAACAGGGATGCGGAACGCGGTCATTGGCGATCTGGACGGTGCGGACTTCATGCTCGCGGGGCGGCCGCGCAGCGGACGGTGCAGCCGGCCCCGCTGTGGAACGGATGGAGCCCCCGGGGAATAGGCCGCGGGCGGCTGCCCCGCAACCCCCGCCCCCTGCGGGCCCTCCGGGCTCCGTGGCGCGGCTACGGCCGCCCTGCCCTCTTCGTTATCTTCCCGGCGCGCCGCGGAGGGGCCGCGGCCGAGTCTGGAGGCGCCAGTGAAGGAATCCATGGGCCGCCGGTCGAGGATCCGTCGCGCCCTGGCGGGCACGCTCCTTGCAGCTCTCGCGAGCGCCGGTTGCGCCTCGTCCGCCGAGGCCCCCGGGCCGGGGCAGACGCGTGGCTTCGTGCCCGACCTGAGCAGCGCCACGGTGCTCGTGATGCCGGTCCAGCGCGCGCGCGGCGTGCCCGGCGGGCTCGACGACGAGCTGGCGTTCCAGCTCAGGGAGCGCGGGTCGCGGGTGCGTTGGGTCATGCCCGACGAGGCGCGTCGCGCGGTGGAGCGCGCACCCGGACTGGACGCCACGGTCGACCGGTTGCCCGTCGAGGTGTTTCTGGTGGCCGAGGTCGACCGGGTGGGCGACCCGCTCTACGGAGCGCTGCGGCGCGCGGCCGATCTTGTGGGGGCCGAGGTCGTGCTCCTGCCGGTCGAGGTGCGCTACCGTCCGGCCGCGAGCGGTCCCGACGGCGCCGTTGCCGGGGCGGTCGAGGTGGTGGCGGCGCTGATCGCCGCGCGCACGGGGCGGGTGATCTGGTTCGGCGTGATCGAGGGCGCTCCCGCGGAGCGGGGCAACCTGCCGGCCGCGGCGTCGGCGCTCGAGGCGCTGGCCCGCACCGTGGTGCCGGTGACCGACATCCGCTGAGGCGGCGGCCGTATCTGGCACGGACGGGCGCGCGCCGGGCAGACCGGCGCTCGACGCGCCTACAGGAAGAGCAGACGACGCTCCCCCCGGGGGGGCGCAAGGATAGACGCTAGGACGATGCACCGGAACGTGACGAGGCGCGGCCTGCGCGCCGCGGTACTGTGGATGACCCTCGCGGCCGCCGCGTGTGCGGAGCCGGACCTGACGGTCCCGACCGCCGACCAGGCCCGCGAGGTCTACGCGAACCCCGACGTCGAGGTGACCGTACGCGGCAACGTCGTCGAGCTGCGCGTGCCGCAGCCCCGCGAGCAGCTCCGCCGCGGGGGCACCCTGTGGGCCAAGGTGGGGCCCTACATCTTCCTGTTCAGCGAAGCCACCGAGTCGCTGTTCGACGACTATCCCGGGCTCGCGGGCGTGCGGGTGATCACCACGGCCGGGAACGACGGTCCCGAGGTGGCGCGGGCGTTCATGGAACGGGACGACATGAACGATATTCTCTGGAACCGCGCCAAGGTGATCGCGGGCCGCGCGCGGCTCGAAGGCTCGAAACGCCCTTCGCTCGTGGAGGAGCTCATCCGCTGGGGCGAAGACCACACCGACTTCGAGTACAATCCGCGTTACGTTTCCAGTCGCTGACACAGCGCGCGCCGCCGCATCGGGCAGCCGGCGCGTGACTCCGTACCACCGAACCGAGACGATTCGTGGCCAGAACCATCACCGTGATCCCCGGGGACGGCATCGGCCCCGAGGTGACCGAGGCGACGCTCCGCATCCTCGAGGCGGCCGGCGCCGACCTCGAGTTCGACCACAGGCTGGCGGGCGTGGCGGCGCTCGAGCAGCTCCGCACACCACTCCCCGAGGAGACGCTCGACTCCATCCGGCGAAACCGGGTCGTGCTCAAGGGGCCGCTCACGACGCCTGTGGGCTCGGGCTTCCGCTCGATCAACGTCGCACTGCGTAAGGAGTTCGATCTCTACGCCAACGTGCGTCCGGCACGCACGCTCATGCCCGGCGGCCGCTACGAAGACATCGACCTCGTGCTCATCCGCGAGAACACCGAGGGGCTCTACGTGGGCGTGGAGCACTACATCGGCATGGAGGGCGACCCGCGCGCCGCGGCCGAGTCGGTGATGATCGTGACGCGCTTCGGCGCCGAGCGCATCGTGCGCTACGCCTTCGAGTACGCGAAGCGGCACGGGCGTCGCAAGGTGACCCTGGCGCACAAGGCCAACATCCTCAAGTACACGCAGGGCCTCTTCCTGGAAGTGGGCCGCGAGGTGGCCGCCGAATACGAGGGCGAGATCGAGTTCGAGGACCGCATCATCGACGCCACGGCCATGGCGCTGGTGCTCGACCCCTACCAGTTCGACGTGCTCGTCATGGAGAACATGTTCGGAGACATCCTCTCCGATCAGATGGCGGGGCTGGTCGGCGGCCTGGGCTTCGCGCCGGCGGGCAACATCGGCAGGGAGGCGGCCATGTTCGAGGCCGTGCACGGCTCGGCGCCCGACATCGCGGGCAAGGGCGTGGCCAACCCGACCAGCCTGCTCCTCTCGGCCTGCATGCTGCTCGATCATGTCGAGCAGGCGGAGACGGCGGCGCGGATCCGGACCGCGCTCGAGCGCGTGCTGCGCGCGGGCGAGGTGCGCACGCCCGACTCCGGAGGGTCGGCCACCACGGCCGAGTTCACCGACGCGGTGATCCGCGCGCTCGACTGAGACGGCGGGCGACGGACGTGAGCCACCACGACGACCCGGGCCCGGACACGCTGCACTGCGTGTGCTGCGGGGAGCCCCGGGCGCGCGCCGAGCTCGACCGCCTGCTCTGGTGCGAGCCGTGCGTGGAGCGCGCCCGCGCCGCGGCGGACCGCAAGGGGTGGCTGGTCGGCCTGGCGCTCGGCGCGGTGACGGCCGGCTGGATCTGGGGAGTGCTCAGACCCTCGTCGCTCGTGCTCGGCGGGTGGGTCGCCACGGTGG
>RFGQ01000286.1 GCA_003695865.1 Gemmatimonadota bacterium
GCCGCTACCTGCCCACCGTCTCGCTCTCTGCCGGCCTGTCGGGCTTCACGCGCCAGGCCTCGTCGGTCGAAGGCGACATCCGTCGCGCCGAGGGGCAGGCGCTCTCCGCAATCCAGAACTGTCTTTTCCAGAACGATCTGTTCTCGCGGCTGGCCGATCCGTTGCCCCCGCAGGACTGCTCCCGGTTCGCGTTCACCGACGATCAGGCCGAGGCCATCCGCCGCCGAAACGACGTCTTCCCGTTCAACTTCGAGAAGTCGCCGCCCTCGGCGTCGCTCACCATCAGTCTGCCGATCTTCCAGGGATTCTCCAGGCAGCGGCAGATCGAGCAGGCCGAAGTCCAGCGCGAGGACCTCGACTACAACCTGCGCGAGCAGGAACTCGCCCTGCGGGCCGATCTGGCGGCCAACCTGGCCGCGGTGCGCACGGCCTATCGCACTGCGCTCATCGAACAGCGCAATGCCGAGGTCGCCGACCGGCAGCTCGCCCTGGCGCGCGAGCGGTTCTCGCTCGGCCTCGCCAACTTCGTCGAACTGCTCGACGCCGAGACGGTGAAGGTCGAGGCCGAACGCGCGCTCGTCGCCGCCATCTACAGCTACCACGACGCCCGCGCCGCCCTGCAGGCGGTCGTGGGCGTTCCCCTTCCGTGAGAGTGAGGCACTGCGCTCATGTCCGGTAGAAAGCTCGTTGTAGGCATCGTGATCGTGGCCGTGATCGGCACGGCCGCCGTCCTCGCCGCCAGGAACGGGGGCGAGCGCGGGATCCCCGTGCGGCTCGACACGGTGGAACGCCGCGACCTCGTCCAGACCGTGACCGCCAGCGGCAACATCCGGGCGGGACGGGTCGTCGACATCTCGTCGGACGTGTCGGCCCGGGTACAGGAACTGCTCGTCGACGAAGGCGACGACGTGGTGCAGGGGCAGCTCCTTCTGCGGCTCGACCCCACCCGGTTCACCGCGCAGGTGGAGCGCGCCCGGGCCTCTCTCGACCAGGCGCGGGCCAACCGGTCCCAACAGGCGGCCGCCGTGGAGCGGGCCGAGCGAGAGCTGGGCCGTCTGGAGCGTCTGTTCCAGCGTGATTCCCTGCTCGTGGCGCGCCAGCAACTCGACAACGCGCGCAGCGACCTCGAGATCGCGCGCGCGCAGCTCAAGGCCCTCGACCACGGTGTCGAACAGGCCGAAGCCGCGCTGGCCGAGGCCGAGGAGCAGCTCTCCAAGACGATCTTCCGCGCGCCCATTTCCGGGAAGGTCACCCGGCTCAACGTGGACGAGGGCGAGACGGTGATCGTGGGCACCATGAACAACCCGGGCAGCCTCGTACTGACCATCTCCGAACTCTCCCAGGTCGAGGCTGTGGTGCAGGTCGACGAAACCGACGTGCCCTACATCGCGGTGGGCGACAGCGCCGTGCTCACCCTCGACGCGTTCCCCGACCAGGAGTTCTCGGGGCGCGTGACCGAGATCGGCAACAGCGCCATCGTGCCGCCGTCGCAGAGCGCCGGGACGGGCCAGGCCGCCGCGATCGACTTCGAGGTGGTGATCGTCATGGACGATCCCCCCGGCGGCATCCGGCCCGACCTCTCGGTCACGGCCGACATCGTGACCGACCGCCGCGAGGATGTGCTCGCCGTGCCGATCATCGCGCTCACCGTGCGGCCGGCCGACGAGGTGCTGGGCGACAGCGCGAAGGCCAGCGAGGGCGACGACAGCGGGGGGCGCCCCGAGGACCGCGACGTCGAGGGGGCCTTCGTGGTGCGGGACGGCAAGGCCACCTTCGTGCCCGTCGAGGTCGGCATCACCGGGCGCGACCACTTCGAGGTGCTGTCCGGGCTGAGCGAGGGCGACACGGTCGTCGCCGGGCCGTATCAGCGCATCCGCTCGCTCAAGAACGGCGACCCGGTGCGGGCGATGGAGGGCGAAGGCCGCCGGGACGACGAGGGCAACTAGAGGAACCGCCGATGCAGCTCTTCGAGGGCGTCCGGCTGGCGCTCCAGCAGATCCGGGAGCAGAAGCTCAAGAGCGCGTTCAGCCTGCTGGGCGTGATCGTGGGCGTGATGTTCCTGATCGTGGTCGTGAGCGTCGTCGAGGGGATGGACCGCTACATCCGCGAGGACCTCTCGTCGGCCGTCTTCGGCGTCAACACCGTGACCCTGCGGCGCATCGGCGCGAACGAATCCGGGGGTGACGACGAGGCCCGCCGCGAGCGCCGCCGGCGTCCGCGGCTGACCTTCGCCGACTTCGAGGCGTTGCGCGACCAGCTCACCGTGACGGCCAGGATCGGTGTGCAGAGCGACGTGGGCGGGCGCGTCGAAGCCGACAACGGCCGGCTCGTGGAGGGCGTGAACATCGTCAGCATCACGCCCGAGGTCTTCGAGATCCGCGACTGGCAGGTGGAGCGCGGACGGCCCTTCACCGCGCAGGAGGACGCACGCGGCGCCGCGGTGGTGGTGCTGGGCAAGGACACCGCCGAGACGCTGTTCCCCGGGCTCGACCCGGTGGGACGGCGGGTGCGGATCCGCGGCTATCCCTACCGCGTGATCGGCGTGCTCGAAGAGTTGGGCACCCTGTTCGGCCAGTCGCTCGACAACCTCGCCGTGGCTCCCGCACGCTCCCCGCTGAAGGCCGTGACGAGCCCGGGCGGCTTCATCGAAGAGGTCATCATCCAGACCGACGATCCGGCGTCGCTCAGGGCGGCGCAGCTCGAGGCCGAGGGGATCATGCGGGTGCGGCGACGCCTGCGTCCCGGTGAGCCCAACAACTTCTCCCTCGAAACGGCCGACGAGTCGCTCAGCTTCTGGGACCGCATCTCGCAGATGCTGTTCCTGGCGCTGCCGGGCCTCGTCGCGATCAGTCTGGTCGTGGGCGGGATCGTCATCATGAACATCATGCTGGTCTCGGTCATGGAACGCACCCGCGAGATCGGCGTGCGTAAGGCGCTGGGCGCACGCCGCCGCGACATCCTCACGCAGGTGCTCATCGAGTCCACGACGCTCTCGAGCGTGGGCGCCGCGGTGGGCGTGGGCATCGGGGTGGGCCTGACGGTGTTGGTACGCGCCCTCACCCCCCTGCCCGCCGCCGTGGATCCCAAATGGATCACCGTGGGCGTGGCGCTCGGCATGATCGTGGGCATCGTCTCGGGCGTGTATCCCGCCAACCGCGCCGCCAAGCTGGACCCGGTCGACGCCCTGCGCTACGAGTAAGACCATGGCCATGTCGAAGCTCACCTCGCTCGAGGAAGGGATCGCGATCGCGCTCGACGCGCTGCGCGCCAACAAGGTGCGCTCGAGCCTCACCATCCTGGGTGTCGCCATCGGCGTCGGCGTGGTGGTGGCCATGGCCGCGGCCATCACCGGACTGCGCTCCTCCATCGTGGAGGGGTTCGAGTCGGCGGGCCCCGACAACTTCATCGTGACGCGCTTCGACTTCTCGAACGTGCGCATCGTGAGCGACGGCAGCCGCCCCCCGTGGGCCGGCAAGCCCAGGATCGAGCCCGAAGAGGCGAAGCTCCTCGCCCGCCTACCCGGCGTCGAGGAGTCGCTCTACAACTTCGGCATGGCGGTCTTGATGTCGTACGAGGGACGCCGCGAGAGCGGCATCCAGGCCAACGGGTACTCGGCCGGTTGGGTGAAGTACACCGCGGGCGACTTCACCGCGGGACGCGACTTCACCGACGAGAGGTGCGCCAGTCACGGCCGCTGGTCGTGCTCTCGAAGCCGTTGGCCGACGAGTTGTTCGGCGACCGCGACCCCATCGGCCGCCGCATCCGGGTGAGCGCCGGGCGACGGGGTGTGAGCGAGGCGTTCACCGTGGTGGGCGTGTTCGAACCCGAGCCCAACATCTTCACCGCGGCGATCAAGAACTGGGCGGTGTTCCCCTACACCTCGGCCATGAAACGGCTCAAGGCGTCGAACTGGCAGGCTCAGATCCTGATCGTGCCCCGCGACGACGTGCCGCAGGCCGAGGTCATCGACCAGGTGGTGGGCGCGATGCGCGTGGCGCGGGGCCTGAGGCCGGCCGAAGAGAACAACTTCGCCGTGTTGCGCTCTGCCCAGCTGCTCGAGCAGTTCGACCGCCTCACGGGTGTGTTCTTCCTGGTGATGCTCGCGCTCTCTTCGGTGGGGCTGATGGTGGGCGGCATCGGGGTGATCGGCATCATGATGATCTCGGTGACCGAACGGACGCGTGAGATCGGCGTACGCAAGGCGCTCGGTGCCACCCGCCGCGAGATTCTCTGGCAGTTCCTGGTCGAGGCCGCGGTGCTCACGCTGCTGGGCGGTGCCCTCGGCATGCTGATCGGGTGGGGGGTGGCCTCGTTCGTGCGCAACTTCACGCCCATTCCCGCCGCCATCCCGCTGTGGAGCGTCGTGGCCGCGCTCGCCATGGCGATCCTCACCGGCATGCTGTTCGGCCTGCTCCCGGCGCATCGGGCCTCGCGCCTCGAGCCCGTGGCGGCGCTGCGCTACGAGTGATGGGCGCCCCGCTCGACGTCCTGGCGGCGTTCGCGCACCCCGACGACGCCGAGCTGCTCTGCGGAGGCGCGCTCATCCGCAGCGCGGACGCCGGGGAGCGGGTCGGCGTGCTCGACCTCACCCGGGGCGAGGGCGGCTCGCAGGGATCGGCCGAGCTGCGCGCACGCGAGGCCGAAGCCGCGGCCGAGGTGATGGGGTTGGCCGTGCGGCGCAACGCGGGGCTTCCCGACGCGGCGCTCCAGAACACCCTCGAGGCCAGACGCGTGGTGGCGGGGCTGCTGCGCGAGCTGCGGCCGCGGGTGGTCGTGACGCACTGGCGGGACGGCCGCCACCCCGACCACCGCGCGGCGGCCGAACTCGTCTACGACGCCTGCTTCCTGGCCGGGCTCAGGCGCTTCGACGCGCCGGGCGAGCCCTTCCGGCCGTTCAAGGTGGTGCACGCGATCGCCTTCCGCGAAGACGCGCCCCGGCCGACGTTCCTGGTCGACGTCACCGAGCAGATGGAGCGGCGACTGGCCGCGCTGGCCTGCTATGCGTCGCAGTTCGACGGCAAGAGCCAGGCCGGCGAGGTGTTCCCGGGCGGTGAACGCCCCCTGCCGGATCAGGTACGAGCCCACCTGGCCGCCTGGGGTGCCCGCGCGAGGGTGGCGTACGCCGAGCCGTTCTGGACGCGGGAGGCCGTACGCGTCGAGACGCTCGGCGGGGTCGACGTCTCGACATTCTGACGTCGGGCCCGGGCGTGACGAGCGCGTCCCTGGCCCCGCTCCGCAGGGGGTCTTAGCTTCGCGCCGCAGCCAGCCGCAGTCGGAGCGGTCCCACACTCGAGGCCCCGGAGCGATCCGTGAACCCTCCTCCCTCCCCACCGGCATCGCCCCTCGTGGTGCACCGCCGCGCACTCCTGGGTGTGCTGCTCGTCGGGGCGGGCCTGCTCGTTGCGACCCACCTGGTGCTGTACTGGATCCACTACCACGTCGGTGAAGTCCCCTGGCTCGTGCGCCAGCTGTTCGACCTGGACGAAGAGAACAACCTGCCCACCTGGTTCTCGTCGTTCCTGCTGCTCCTCGCGGCCGGATTCGTGCACCTCACGGCGGAGTCCGAGCCTCGTGACCGGGGCTGGTGGCGCGTGCTCGCCGCCGGCTTCGTGGTGCTTTCGCTCGACGAGGTCGCCGGCCTCCACGAGACGCTCAACACGGCCGTGTCGTTCAACTGGGCACTGCCGGGCGCCGTGGTGGCGCTGGCCGCGGGCGTGGCCTTCGTGCCCTTCCTGCGGCGCCTGGAGCGGCCCACGGCCCTCCTCTACCTCGCCGCGGGCGCGCTCTACGTGGGTGGCGCCGTGGGCGTGGAACTGCTCGCGGCAGACATGGACGTCGACACCTTCGCCTACGCGGGTGCGACCGCCGTGGAAGAGGGCATGGAGATGTTCGGCGCGTGGCTGTTCCTGTGGGCCACGTTGGCGCGCGGGGCCGGCCGGTTGCGGGTCGAAGTGGCGGTCGACTGACGAGGCTGAACGGGCGCCCACGTGCGCGGCGTGCGCCGGATGCACCCGCCGCGCTCGGGCTCGCCCCCTGGCTGCACCGGCTCGGTCCGCCGCGGCGCGGAGCGCCGGCTACACCGCCGGGTACACTGGCTACACCGCGCAGCGCACCTCGAGGAGAAGACGCCTCCAACTCGGCACGTCCGCACCGCCTACCTTGAGGGCCCGGGCGCTGGCCCCGCCTCCCCTCAGCATCCACGGAGCCAGCCAGGCACCGATCTCGGGCGGCAGGTGCCCGACGAGCGTCCCGCCGGGAAGATGCACCCACACCTCGGGCTCCGAGGTGCCGGGCGGATCGGGAATGAGGTAGAGCTCGTCACCCGGCTCGACGGCCTCGAGCGCCGAGCTGCGCTCGCCGAACACGGTGCCGTGCACGGTCGCTCGGAAACGGGCGGGGCAGCCTTCGGGAAGCGGCGGCTTGGGTCGGATCATCGCTCGCGGTGCACCGGCGCTCGCCGGGGTGGTAGATTCAGCTCGCCCGGCGGCCCCGCGAGGTCGCCCGACGGCCGGGGATCTCCGAGGCCAATGTGGGGTCGGCGGCCCTCGGTCGCCACCGGCGTTCCCCGGCCGCCCTCAACGATGGGCATGACGCATACGCGCACCCGGTGCGCCCAACTTCGGTCGGCGATGCAGGCGATCTATCTCGATCACGCCGCCACGACGCCCGTGCGGCGCGAAGTCGTCGAGGCCATGGCGCCCTACCTCGACGTGGATTTCGGCAATCCGTCCAGCGTCCACGCGTTCGGGCGGCGCGCCGCCGCCGCCCTCGAGGACGCCCGCGCCCGGCTCGCCGGGGCCCTCGGCGCGCACGCGAGCGAGATCGTCTTCGTGCGCGGGGGCACCGAGGCCGACAACCTGGCCGTGTTCGGAGTCGCCGGCCGTGTGCGCGCCGAGGGGCGCGCGCCCGCGCTTGCCGTGAGCGCGATCGAACACCCCGCCGTGCTCGAGGCCGCCCGCGCGGCCGCGGGGGAGGACGGCGCGTTCCTCACGATCCC
>RFGQ01000287.1 GCA_003695865.1 Gemmatimonadota bacterium
CAACCCCGACGGCACCACCGACCTGCTGGCCGCCGACGCGCGCACGGGCGAGCGGCACACGCTGATCGACGGCGCTACGCTGATCCCGCCGGGTGAGCGGCGACCCATCGCCATCCAGGGCTACCAGTGGTCCTCGGCCGGCGACAAGCTGCTGTTGTACACACGGGTGCGGCCGCTCTTCCGGCGCTCGTCGGAGGGCGAATACTTCGTGTACGAGTTGGCGACGGCCTCGCTTCAGCCCGTCTCGGTCGAGTTCGGCCTGCAGCGCTATGCCAAGTTCTCGCCCGACGGCACGAAGGTGGGCTTCGTGCGCGACAACGACCTCTACGTGGTCGATCTGGACACCGGCGTCGAGACCCGCCTCACCCACGACGGCGGCGAAGACATCATCAACGGTACGTTCGACTGGGTCTACGAAGAGGAACTGAGTCTCTCGGACGGATGGCGCTGGAGCCCCGACGGCTCGCGCATCGCCTTCTGGCGCGTCGACCAGTCGCCCGTGAAGACGTTCTACATGATCGACGATCTTCAGCTCTACGCGCAGCCGATCCCGCTCCGCTACCCGAAGGCCGGCGACCCCAACTCGTTCGTGAGTGTGGGCGTGATCGATCTGGCGAGCGGCTCGACCACGTGGATGGACCTGGGTGACAACCCCGATACCTACGTGGCCCGCATGGACTGGGCGGCCAGCTCCGACGAGCTCGTCGTGCAGCGGCTCAACCGGCACCAGAACCGTCTCGACGTCCTGCTGGCCGACGCCGGAACGGGCGCCTCGCGGGTGATCCTGACCGAGACGAGCGACACGTGGCTCGACGTCGACCCCTCGCTCGACTTCCACTGGCTCGACGGGGGGGAGGCGTTCCTGTGGCGCTCGGAGCGCGACGGTTTCAGCCACCTCTATCGCTACGCCCGCGACGGGCGGCTGCTCAACCAGGTCACGAAGGGTTCCTGGGACGTGGACGACCTGGTCGGTGTCGACGCGGAGGGCGGCTGGCTCTACTACACGGCCGGCAAGGACGGTCCGCTCGAGCGCGCGCTCTACCGGGTGCGCCTCGACGGCGGCCGCGACGGCCGCCTCTCGGAGGGAAGGGGCACGTTCCGTGCGAACATGAGCCCCGACGCGTCGCTGTTCATCGGCACCTCGTCCCGCGCGGGGCGGCCGCCACGCGTGGGGCTGTACGAGGCCTCGGGCACCCTCCTGCGCACCCTGGTCGACAACGAGCGCCTGGCGACCCAGCTCGACGACATGGGCCTCGAGGAGCCCGAGTTCTTCACGTTCACGACCAGCGACGGGGTCGAGTTGAACGGGTGGATGATCCGCCCGCCGGACTTCGATCCGTCGCGCCGCTATCCGGTGCTCATGTACGTGTACGGCGGCCCCGGCAGCCAGACCGTCACGGACGCCTGGGGAGGTACGCGCTACCTGTGGCATCAGCTCCTGGCGGAGCGGGGCTACATCGTGGTCAGCGTCGACAATCGCGGCACGGGCGCGCGGGGCAGGGACTTCAAGAACGTGACCTACCTCGACCTCGGGAACTGGGAGTCGCACGATCAGATCGAGGCTGCACGTTACCTGCAGACGCTTCCGTACGTGGACGCCGGCCGCATCGGCATCTGGGGCTGGAGCTACGGCGGGTACATGACCCTGCTCACCATGATGAAGGGGGGCGACCTCTTTCGCGCGGGGATCTCGGTGGCGCCGGTCACGCACTGGAAGTACTACGACACGATCTACACCGAGCGCTACATGCGTACGCCCCGCGAGAACCCCGAGGGTTACCGGCGCAGTGCGCCCACCGAAAACGTCGCAGGCCTGACGGGCGACCTGCTGCTGGTGCACGGCACCGGAGACGACAACGTGCACTTTCAGCAGTCCGTCGATCTGGTGCAGCGCCTGCAGGAGGCCGGCAAGCAGTTCGACCTCATGATTTACCCCAACAAGACGCACGGCATCGGTGGCGTGCGCACGCGGCTGCACCACTACACGCTCATGCTCGACTGGCTCGAGGAGCACCTGGGGGGCAGCCCGGCGGCGGCGACCGCGGCCGGCGCGGGGGGGGCGTAGCCGACGTGCTGCTGGTGATCGACAACTACGACTCGTTCACCTTCAACCTCGTCCAGTACCTGGGCGAGTTGGGCGCCGAACCGGTGGTGGTGCGCAACGACGAGCGCTCCGTCGACGACATCGTCGCGCTCGCCCCCGACCGGGTTGTGATCTCGCCCGGGCCCTGCACGCCGGCCGAGGCGGGCATCAGCGTGGAGGTGATCCGCGCCCTCGCGCCCACCACACCCATCCTCGGCGTGTGCCTGGGCCATCAGGCGCTCGGCGAGGCTTTCGGGGGACGCACCGTCCGGGCGAGGCGCGTCATGCACGGCAAGACGGCGCCCGTCCGGCACACGGGGGAGGGAATCTTCCGGGGGCTGCCCACGCCGCTCGTCGTGACCCGCTACCACTCCCTCGTCACCGACGCCGGCGCGCTACCCGAGTGCCTGGCCCCGGCGGCCTGGAGCGTGGCGGCCGACGACGAGGGCGAGGTGCAGGCGATGCGCCACCGCGAGTTCCCGGCCTGGGGCGTGCAGTTCCATCCCGAATCCCTGTTCTCCGAGGGTGGCAAGGCGCTCCTGGCGAACTTCCTCGCGGGTCCCTGAACCGGCGAGAGGCCTCTGGAAGGGGCGACCCCAGGCCGCGGACCGCGGCGGCGCGGGCGAGGGTGTGAATCCGCGGCCGTCACGGTCCCCACCTGCCCGGCCGCGGTTGCCGCGCCCCCCCGCCGCGGGTAGATTACCGGGCGTGAATCTTGCATGCATTCCGCCGTTTTCCGGCCCGGCCCGGGGCCGATGAGCGGTCGCGTTCTGGGCGTCGTCCCCGCGCGGCTGGCCTCTACCCGCCTCCCCCGAAAACCCCTCTATCCCATCCTCGGTCGACCCCTGATCGAGTGGGTCTGGCGCAGGATCGACGCCATGGACGTGCTCGACCACGCCGTGGTGGCCACGGACTCCGAAGAGGTGGCGGAGGTGTGCGTGAAGCTCGGCGCCCCGGTCGAGATGACCGCGTCCGAGTTGCCTTCGGGCACGGACCGCGTCGCCGAGGTGGCGGCCCGCCCGGGATTCGAGGACTTCGAGTGGATCGCCAACGTCCAGGGAGACGAGCCCCTGCTGGCCGAGGCGCACCTCGCGGCGGCGATCGCGCTCGTACGCGACGAGGGCTGGCCGATCGGCACCTGTGCGACGCCGGTGGGCGACGACGAGAGCCGCGGCGATCCGGGCGTGGTGAAGGTCGCGCGGGCGGAGAACGGCCGGGCGCTGTATTTTTCGCGGGCCAGAATCCCCTATGCGCGGGACGGCAAGCCGGCGCCCGAGCAGCTCGCCGCGCCGCCGTTTCTGCGTCACGTGGGCCTCTACGCCTACAGCCGCGAGGGGCTGGAGCGCTGGGTCGCGCATCCGCCGACGCCGCTCGAGGAACTCGAGAAGCTCGAGCAGCTCAGGCCGCTCGAAGCGGGCATCGACATCGGCGTAGCGCTCGTGGCGGACGCCGACCCCGGCGTCGACACGCCCGCCGACGTGCTGCGCATCGAGGCCAGGCTGGAGGCGCTCGGCCTGGCGACGGCCGAGCGATGAGGGCCGGGCGCGGGGCGGGCGCAAGAACGACCGTGAACGAACACGAACGAGCTGAACCGTACGGAACGGGAGCGATATGAAGGACGCGGACCTGCGGCACACGCGCTACATCTTCGTGACGGGGGGCGTCGTGTCGTCCCTGGGCAAGGGGATCGCGGCCGCGTCACTGGGGCGCCTGCTCAAGAACCGGGGCCTCCGGGTGACGCTGCAGAAGTTCGACCCCTACATCAACGTGGATCCGGGGACCATGTCTCCGTTCCAGCACGGCGAGGTCTACGTCACCGACGACGGGGCCGAGACCGACCTGGATCTGGGGCACTACGAGCGCTTCATCGACGAGTCGCTCTCGCAGGCGAACAACATCACGACGGGACGCATCTACTCCGAGGTGATCGCCAAGGAGCGCCGCGGCGACTACCTGGGCTCGACCGTCCAGGTGATCCCCCACATCACCGACGAGATAAAGGCGAGCATCGCCCGGCTCTCGGACGGCCACGACGTGGTGATCACCGAGATCGGGGGCACCGTCGGTGACATCGAGTCGCTGCCGTTCCTCGAGGCCATCCGTCAGTTCCGCCAGGAGGTCGGCCGCCGCAACGCGATGTTCATCCACCTCACGCTGGTGCCCTACATCGCGGCCGCCGGCGAGCTCAAGACCAAGCCGACCCAGCACTCCGTACGCGAGCTCATGCAGATCGGGATCCAACCCGACGTGGTGATCTGCCGCACGGAGCACGCCCTCAACGAAGAGATCCGCCGCAAGATCGCGCTGTTCACGAACGTGCCGGTCGAAGCGGTGATCGAGGCGCCCGACGTGGGCACGATCTACGAGGTGCCGCTCTCGCTCCGGCAGCAGCGCCTCGACGACGTCGTGCTCGAACGGCTCGGGCTGAGCGCGCCACCGCCCGACCTGGACGCCTGGACCGAGCTCGTCCAGCGGGTCAAGGCGCCCCGCTCGGGCCGCGTGCGCATTGCCGTCGTGGGCAAGTACACCCGCCTCGTCGATGCCTATAAGTCCATCCAGGAAGCGCTCGTGCACGGAGGCATCGCCAACGACGTGGCCGTCGATATCCACTGGAAGTCGTCCGAAGACTTCGAGCGGGGAGAGGGCGTCGACATGCTGGCCGACTACGACGGCCTGCTCATCCCCGGAGGCTTCGGCGAGCGGGGCATCGAGGGGATGCTGCTCGCGATCCAGTGGGCCCGTGAGCACGGGCTGCCCTTCTTCGGCGTGTGCCTGGGGCTGCAGTGCGCCGTCATCGAGTTCGCGCGCAACGTGTGCGGGCTTCCGCAGGCGCAGTCCGTCGAGTTCGACGACGAGTCGCAGAACCCCGTGATCTGCCTCATGGACTCGCAGGCCAACGTCACCCGCAAGGGCGGCACGATGCGGCTGGGCGCCTACCCGGCTGCCCTGCGCCCCGACTCGCTCGTGCACCGCATCTACGGCACCACCGAGATCAGCGAGCGCCACCGGCATCGCTACGAGGTCAACAACGCCTACCGCGACCAGCTCGAAGAGCAGGGGCTGCTCATGACCGGCACCTCGCCCGACGGACATCTGGTGGAGATCGTGGAACTGGCCGATCACCCCTGGTTCGTCGGGTGTCAGTTCCACCCCGAGCTCCGGAGCCGGCCCACGCGTCCCCACCCCCTGTTCGCCTCGTTCATCGCGGCGGCGCGGGCGCACGCCGAGGGCGCCCCGGCGGGAGACGGCGTGGACGCTGCGCTCGCCCCGAGCTGAGCCGACGGAACCCTCGCCCGTGTTCGACACCTTCACCCTGATCGCGGGCCCCTGCGTGCTCGAGGACGACGCGTTGAACCTGACGGTCGCCGAGGCGCTCGCGCACCTGGGAGACGACCTGGGGCTGCCGGTCGTGTACAAGGCGTCGTTCGACAAGGCGAACCGCTCGCTGCCGGGCGCCCCCCGCGGCCCCGGACTCGACGAGGGTCTGCGGGCACTCGAGCGCGTGCGCGCGATGACCGGACTGCCGCTGCTCACCGACATCCACGAACCCCACCAGGCGGCGCCGGCCGCCGACGTGGTGGACGTGCTGCAGATTCCCGCCTTCCTCTGCCGCCAGACCGACCTGATCGAGGCGGCCGGGCGGACCGGACGCACCGTGAACGTGAAGAAGGGACAGTGGATGTCGCCCGAGCAGATGGCCGGCGCCGCCGAGAAGGCGCGCGGCGCCGGTGCCGCCGGTGTGACGCTGACCGAGCGCGGCAGCTTCTTCGGCTACGGTGACCTGGTCGTCGACATGCGCGCCTTCTCGCGGATGCGGGCGGCCGCGCCGGGATGCGCGGTGATCTTCGACGGCACCCATTCGGTGCAGCGGCCGGGACGGGCGGACGGGGCCAGCGGCGGCGATCCCGACCACATCCCGGCGCTGGTGTTGGCGGCGACGGCGGCCGGCTGTGACGGCCTCTTCCTCGAGGTGCACCCCGAGCCGGCGCGGGCTCCGTCCGACGCCACCAACATGCTGCCGCTCCAGCGGCTGCCGGCCCTGATGCGGCGGGTGCTCGCGGTGCGGGCGGCGGCGGGATGGGACGTATGAGCACGGCCCCGGCGGGCATTCCGGCCGAGCGTGCCCGGCGCGTGCGCCTCGTGGTGCTCGACGTGGACGGGGTACTCACCGACGGCGGGCTCTACGTGGGCGAAGACGCCGAAGGCCGCCGCGTGGAGTTCAAGCGCTTCGACATCCAGGACGGCCTGGGCATCAAGATGCTCCAGTGGGCCGCGCTGGAGGTGGCCGTGGTGAGCGGCCGCCTGTCGGGAGCCACGGCGCAGCGCGCGCGCGAGCTGGGGATCGCCGAGGTCCACCAGGACGCGCGGGCCCGCAAACTCCCGATCGTCGAGGAACTGCTCCAGCGGCGGGGCCTGACCTGGGAGGCGCTCGCGGTGGTGGGCGACGACCTGGCCGACCTGCCCCTGCTGCGCCGGGCCGGCCTGGCGGTGGCGGTGAAGAACGCCGTGCCCGAAGTGGCCTCGGTCTGCCACTGGACCACGCCGGTGCCGGGCGGCTCGGGGGCCGTACGCGCCTTCGCACGGGCGCTGCTCCTCGCCCGCGGGGACTGGGACGAGCTGGTCGAGCGCTACGAGCGCGACCGCTCGGGTCAGGAGGAACTGCTGTGAGCCGGGGCCTGCTGGAGGCGCGCCTCGCATCGGGCCGGCGCGTGCTCGCGCTCGAGGCCTCGGCCCTCGCCTCGCTCGCCGAGCGCCTGGACGAGCGCTTTGCCGAAGCCGTCGGGCTTCTGCTCGAGAGCGGCGGGCGCGTTCTCGTGAGCGGGGTGGGGAAGAGCGGCATCGTGGCGCGGAAGATCGCGGCGACGCTCACCTCGACCGGCACGCCGGCGCTGTTCCTGCACCCCGTCGAGGCGCTGCACGGCGACCTGGGCATCGTGGGGCCCGACGACGTCGCCCTGCTCGTCTCGAAGAGCGGCGACACCGCCGAGCTGAGCGGGCTCGTCGAACACCTCGTGCGGGCGGGCGTGCGCCTGATCGCGCTTACGGGACGGCCCGATTCGGCGCTCGCGCGCGACGCGCAGGTGGTGCTGGACTGCGCGGTGGCCGAAGAAGCGTGTCCCATGAACCTCGCGCCCACCACGTCGACCACCGCCGCGCTCGCCATGGGCGACGCCCTGGCCGTCGCGGTGCTCGAGGAGCGACCCATCGGCCCCGAAGACTTCGCCCGCTGGCATCCCGGGGGCGCGCTGGGCCGCAGTCTGCGTGTGCGCGTCGCCGACGTGATGGTGCGCGAGGACTGCCCGCGGGTGGGCGCCGACGCCCGTATGCGGGACTGCATCGTGCCGCTCGCCGAGCAGCGGGGTACGGTCCCCGTGGTCGACGGGAACGATTGCGTCGTCGGAGTGGTCACAGCGGGGGACCTGACGCGCCTCATGGAGCGCGAGGAGGCTTTTCTCGACGTGCCGGTCCGCGACGTCATGACGACCGATCCCAAGCTGGCCCGCCCCGGCGAACTGGGTGTCGCGGCGGTGCGGCGCATGGAGGAGCACGGCGTGATGGCTCTTCCCGTGGTCGACGAGGCCGGCGTACTCCAGGGAATCGTACATCTTCACGACCTTATGAGGTCGGGAGTCGTATAACGTTGCGCATGAATGCGATACGATTTGTTATCGGGGCCGCCGTCCTGGCGGGGGCGCTGGCTGCGTGCGAGGCCGAGACGACCGGTCCGCTCGTGCCTCCCGACCTCGAGGCGCTCGACGCCGAGAGCGTCGTGTACACGCTGCGAACCGTGCTCACGCGCAACGGCGTCCGCGAGGCGTTGGTCGAGGCCGACACGGCCTACTTCTTCAGCGACAGCACCGTCGTGCTGCTGCGGGGCCGGGTGCGCCTCACCGCATACGACGAGGAGTCGGGCACGCTCAAGGCGACCGTGCGGTCCCAGCGCGGACGGCTGAACACCAGCAACAACGCGATGGTCGCGTGGGGCGAGGCGTCGCTCGAGCTGGCGGACGGGCGTGTCGTGCAGTCCCCCGAGATCCACTACGCGCCCGAGCGCAACCAGATCTGGAGCGACACGACGAGCGTGCTCCGTGACGCGGACGGTTCGGTGCTCGAGGGCACCTCGTTCACCTCGGATCTGGACTTCACCAACCTCCGCGTGCAGAACCCGCGCTCGCGGGGCGGGGTGATCCGCTTCGAATGATCCCGCGCCGCCGGGCCTCGTCGGCTCCCGGG
>RFGQ01000288.1 GCA_003695865.1 Gemmatimonadota bacterium
CCGAAGTAGGCGAGCGCCAGAAAGAAGCCGCCGATGAGCCCGGACCACAGCGTGTAGGTGTTCGTGGGATCCCACGACAGGTCGACGCTCTTCCACATCTCGTGGATGCCGCCGATGTAGGCCACGTCCGAGACCCCGACGCCCGAGGGGAGCTCCAGGAAGAGGACCGCCAGCGCCACGCCGATGCCGGCGAACATCATCAGCATCTGCACCACGTCGGTCCAGATGACGGCCGTGATGCCGCCCATCATGGTGTAGGCGATCGTCACCACGCCCATGATCAGGATCGTGGCACGCTCGTCCCATCCCATGATGACCGAGAGCACGATCGAGGGAGCGTAGAGCACGATCCCGGCCGCCAGCCCGCGCGACACAAGAAACAGGAAGCTGGTCAGCGAGCGCGTGCGCGCGTCGAAGCGCTTCTCGAGGTACTCGTAGGCCGTGTAGAGCCGCGCCCGATAGAAGAAGGGCACGAACAGCACGCACAGCACCACCATCACCAACGGCTGCGGCAGATAGACCTGGATGAACTCCATGCCGTCGTCGAACGCCTGCCCCGTCGTGCCGATGAACGTGATGGCGCTCGCCTGCGTGGCCATCACGCTCAACCCGATGGCCGCCCAGGGCAGTCGCCGGTTGGCCAGGAAGTAGCCCTCCACGCCCACGTTCCTGCGGCTCTGGTAGGCGGCCAGCCCCAGAACGCCGGCGAAGTACACGGCGAAGACGCCCCAATCGAGGACCGTCATGAAACGCGGAAGTCCAGTGCCACGGTGAGCGCGTAGAGCCCCAGGATGGCGAGCGCGGTGTAGACGATCACCGTCCAGTACAGCGCCGCCCAGGAGCCGAAGGGGCCCAGGCCGCCGTCCTCGGTGTCGTCGGCGCCCGCCTGCTCGGGGGCCCCAGGAACGTCGTCCCGACGCTTCGGCTCGATCACCGCAGGTCCTCCACGCGCGCCGACACCAGGTTGGCGAACAGCCGGTAGGCGCCCGGCACGCCCGCCGGGAACTGCCGGAAGAACGACAGCCCGGTGTAGACGTAGAGCCCCCGGCCGACCGGCGCGTAGACCAGCGCTCCGCGCACCGGCTCCTCTCCCGGGTCGGCCATCTCGAGCAGGGGCGTGAAGCGCTCGTCCCACTCGCTCAGGAAGTAGAGCCCGCGCTCCTGCACCCAGCCCTCGAAGTCCGCCGCCGTGATGCGGTTGGGCGAGGTGAGGAGGGGCGCCTCGGGGTCGAGCGGGCGGACCACGGCCGACTCGTCGGTAACGCGCGGCGCCGGGCGCGACATCGAGACCGGGTAGGGGGCGAAGCCGCCGCGGGGGTACTCGTACTTGTTGTACTGCACCACGACCGTGCCGCCACGCTCGGCGAAAGCGAGGATCTGAGCGTTCGCCGCAACCACGTCGGGGCGCGTCTCATAGACCCGGATGCCCAGCACGAGCGCGTCGAAGCCGTCGTAGGCCCCGGCCCGGACCGCGTCCGGGCCCAACTCGACCACGTCCACCCCGATCTGGCGGAGCGCCTCTGCGCCCGCGTCGCCCGACCCCTGGATGTAGCCGACCCTGAGGCCCGGCCGCACGCGAACGGGCAGCACCGTCACGGCGGCCTCGGCCGGGGCGTCGACCACGGCCCTGGGAATGTGAGGGTAGTCGATCACGTCGATCCGGTGGTCGTAGCGCCGGCCCGACCCGGTCAGGGCGACGGCACGCAGCCGGACCCGCCCCGGCGCGGGCGCGGCCGGAGGTGTGACCGTGAACGTCACCGACCGGCTCGCGCCCTCGTGCTCGTAGGGAAGCGCGACCCGTTCGGGCGACACCGTCCACCCCTCGGGCGCCTCGAGTGCGAGGGAGGCTTCGACCGGGATGGGATCCTCGGTCCGCACGACCACGGTCACCTCGCGGGGCCGTCCGTCGTGTACGGGCCACGCCATGGTGCCCGGCTCGACCGCGACCGAGAACGCAGGCACCACCAGCACCGGCCGGCGGAACTCGCCCCGGGCCTTGTCGACCCCCACGTACGCAACC
>RFGQ01000289.1 GCA_003695865.1 Gemmatimonadota bacterium
GAGGTGGACGAGGCGACCCGGCGCGCCGCGGCCGAACGGGCAGAAGCCGAGCGGGCGGTGGCCGCCGCCCGCGAGGCGCTGGACGCCCAGGCCGCCGCGTACCGCGCGGCCGACGAGGCTCAGCGCCTGGTCGCGCGGCGCTTCGCCGAGGGGCTGGCGACCACCCTGGACCTTCTGCAGGCGCAGGCGCGCGCCGCGGCCTTCCGCACGGCCTGGGTGGACGCGCGGGCCGAGCTGGCCGTCGCCCGCGCCCGCCTCGCGTTCGCGAGGGGTGGAGCCACCCCTGCCACCGACGACCCCACGCATTCGACGAACGGACACGGACGATGAGGAACACGATGACGACCAACGGACGGATGCGGGCGACCCTCGCTGTGTTCGCCCTCACGGCGGCGGCCGCGTGCGGCCCACCGTCGCCCGACGGCGGCGACGCGACGGAGTCCGCGGCGGTAGCCGTGCGCGTGTCGCACCCGGTGCGGAGCACGCCCGCCGGGTCGTGGGTCGCCACGGTCGAGGCCGACGAGCACGTGCGCGTGGCCACCCGGGTGGCGGGGACGGTGCGTGCGGTCCACGTGGACGTGGGCGACCGCGTGCGGGCCGGCCAGCCGCTGGTGAGCCTGGACGACCACGACCTGCGAGCGGCCGTGCGCGCGGCGGAGGCCCGGGCCGACCTGGCGCGGCGCACCTTCGCGCGCATCGACGCCCTGTACGCCGACGGGGCCGCCTCGCAGCAGGAGCTCGACGCGGTGCGCGCCGACCTGGAGGCGGCCGAAGCGGCGCTCGAGGCCGCACGGGCACAGCTCGCCTACGCCCGGCTCAGCGCGCCGTTCGACGCCGAGGTGGCCAGCCGCGATGTGGATCCGGGCGACCTGGCGGCGCCGGGCCGTCCGCTGCTCGAGCTGGTGAGCCTGCGAGGCCGCCGCGTCGTTGCCGACCTGCCGGCCGCGGCGGCCGCGGGGCTGGAGCCCGGCGCGCGCCTGCACGTGAGCCTGCGAGACGGCAGGCTCCTGCCGGCGGTGGTCCGTCGCGTCGCACCCGTGGTCGACGCGGCCACGCGCACCGTGCGCGTCGAAGCCGCGCTCGAGGGCGGGGCAGCGCCGCTGCGGCCGGGCACGTTCGTGCGCCTGGTCCTGCCGGGACCGGAGGAGGCGGGCTGGTGGGTACCCGCCGACGCGCTCGTGCGGCGCGGGCAGCTCACGGGCGTCTTCCGCGTCGAGGACGACACGCTGCGGCTGCGCTGGGTGCGCACGGGCCGCCGCGCGGGCGGAGCGGTCGAGTTGCTCGCCGGTCCCCGGGGTGTCGCGCCCGTGGTGCAGGCGCCGTCGTCCGCCCTGCGGGACGGCGCCGTCGCCGGCGGGGTGACGGTCGAGCCGTGGGACGGCCCGGGCGCGGGAGCCGCACGATGAGGGGCGGGCTCGCCGGTTGGCTCGCCGGCTTCTCCATGGAGTCCAAGCTGACGCCCCTCCTGCTGCTGGCGTCGCTCGTGCTCGGGGCCTTCACGCTGTGGACCATGCCCAGCGAAGAGGAGCCCCAGATCATCGTGCCCGTCGCAGACCTCTATCTGCCGCTGCCCGGCGCCGAACCCGAGGAGGTGGAGAATCGCCTGCTCATCCCGCTCGAGCAGGTCGTCTCGGGCATCGAGGGCGTCGAGTACGTCTACAGCCACGCCGACGCCGGATTCGGGCTGCTCACCGTGCGCTTCGAGGTGGGCCGCGACCCGGAGGAGAGCGTCACCCGGCTGCTCTCGACGCTGCTCAAGCACGCCGACCGCATGCCGCCCGGCCTCTCGTGGCCGCTCGTGAAGACGGTCTCGATCGACGACGTGCCCTTCTTCTCGGTCACGCTGTCGAGTACGTCGCTCGACGTGGACGCGCTGCGCAGCCTGGCCGACGAGGTGCGCGTCGAGCTCGCCAC
>RFGQ01000290.1 GCA_003695865.1 Gemmatimonadota bacterium
CGTGGCCGCCGTGCGGGCGCTGGCCCGACTCGAGCGCGAGGCGCTCCGTCTGGGCGAGGACGGCGAGGCACTGCGCACGCTGGCACGGGGCGCCCTGGTGAGCGCCGTGGACGACCCCCACCCCTACGTGCGCGCCACGGCCGCGCGGGCGCTGGCGCGGGTGGGCGCACCCGACGCGGTGGCCGCCTACCGCCGCTGGAGCACCCGCGAGGCCGCCCGCCGACGCCTCGACCCCCTGGGGCCGGAGCGCGTGCTGGTGCCGCGCGCCACCGCCCTGGGGCCCCGTCCGCCCACGGCCGAGTGGATGGAGGGACTCACCCTGACGCGCTCCATCCCCCTCGCCGCGCCCGGCGCCACGCTGCTCGCCACGATCCACCGCTCGGCCGGGCGCCGTCCCCCCGAGCTGTCGCTGTGGCGCATCGAGGCGGACGGTGCCTTCCGCCGGCTCGTGCGCTGGGTTGCGGACGAGGGCGCCGACTTCGCACCCGAGCCCTTCGCCGCCCGGTGGACGACCACGTCGGGGGTCGGCGTGCCGCTCGTGGTGCTCGACCTGGCCCATGCGGGCACGGCCGCGGCGCATACCCGCCGCGTGTACGCCGTCGATCCGCTGGGCGAGTTGCATCCGGTGCCGGTCGAGGATCCGGTGGGCGTGTATGCGCCGCGGCTGGCGGGCGACGCGGAGGTGTGGAAGGGAGCGCTTCTCGACCTGCGGCCCGAAGCCGCCTCGTTCGAGTTCTGGGTGTGGCGGCCCGGCGACGCGAACTGCTGTCCCTCGGGGGGGCGCGTGCACGGCCGGCTGGAGCTGCGCGGCGCGCTGCACCCCGTCGAGGGCGGGCGCGCCTACGCTTCGACGCTCCGCCTCACGCCGGTCGCGTTCGAGCACATCGCGGGCCGCTGACCGCCCGCCGGTTCAGTCGCCCAGCACGTAGGCGAAGATCAGCGGCGCGACGATGCTCGCGTCGGAGTTGATGAAGAAGCGGGGCGTGTCGGGCGCCAGCTTGCCCCAGGTGATCTTCTCGTTCGGAGGCGCGCCGGAGTAGCCGCCGTACGACGTCACGGCGTCGGTGATCTGGGCGAAGTAGCCCCAGAACGGCGTCTCACGCTTGAGGTCCTGGATGATGCAGGGCACGGCACAGATTGCGAAGTCGCCCGCGATCCCGCCGCCGATCTGGAAGAAGCCCACCGAGGGCCGTCCCTCGTCGGCGCCGTTGTTGGCCTCGTACCACTCCATCAGCGCCTGGAACTGCTCGGTGCCGGTCTTCACGCACTGATGGTGCGCGACGATGCCCCGCATCACGCTCGCCGCGAACATGTTGCCGGTCGTGGAGTCCTCCCAACCCGGCGTGTAGACCGGGATGCCGGCCTTCATCGCGGCCAGCAACCACGAGTCGGCGGGGTCGATCTGGTAGTGTTCTTCGAGCTGGCCGTCCCTCAGGATTTCAAACAGAAACTCCGCGGGTGTAAGGCGTTCCCCCGCCTCGCACGCCGCGGCCCAGCGCTTCTGCAAGCGCGCCTCGACGTGCCGCATGATGTCTTCGGGGATGCACGTGTCGGTGACCCGGTTCATCCCCCGCTCGTACAGCGCCTGCTCGTCGGCGGCAGACAGCGCGCGCCAGTCGGGAATGATCTCGTACTCGTCGTGCGCGAGCAGGTTGAACAGGTCCTCCTCGAGGTTGGCCCCGGTGCACGAGATGGCGTGCACCTTCCCCGCGCGGATCATACGGGCGAGGATGATGCCCAACTCGCCCGTCGACATGGCGCCCGCGAGCGACACGAGCATACGCCCGCCGGCCTCGACGTGCGCCTCGTAGGCACGCGCCGCCGCCACGGCCTCCCGGGCGTTGAAGTGTCTGAAATGACGGTCCATGAAGGCGCGCACCGACGTCGCCATCGTACCTCCTGTAACGGGCGTTCGAGCGTGCAAGAATATTCTTCTGGACCCGCTTCGTCGAGGCGCGCTAGCTTGGAAGGGTCGGTTCCACTCTTCGCAGCAACGCTCCCGAGGCTCCCACTCACGTGTTTGCCGTCACCGCTCTCGCCGGCTCGCTGGCCGTCGTCGCCGTCCTGGCGGCGGCCCTCGCGTACCGCGCACTGCCCACGGGTCGCATGTGCCCGCAGTGCGGCGGGCTCACCGCGACCGTGCGGCCCCCCGGCCGGCTCCGCTGGCTCGCGCGCTGGGTGCAGTGGCGCTGGTGCTCGCGTTGCGGTTGGGAGGCGGCAGGGCGACGCGGCCCCGAGTGGCGCGCGGGCATGCGCCCCGTGGACCACGACTCGGGCTTCCGCTGGGGATCCCCGGCGGTGGGAGACGCGCCGATCTTTTACTGGCGCCCGGACGGCGGGCCGCTCGTGGACCCCGAGGACGAGGCGGAGGGCTTTCGCTGGAAGGAGGCCGGAGGGGGTGCGCCCGGCGCCCGCGAAGACGGGTCCGACGGCTTCCGCTTCGGTCCTCCGTCCGAACCGCCCGTCGAAGAGGGGTTCACCTGGAAGGACCCCGCGGACGACGCCGAACGCCCCTCGGCCCGGCGCCGCTGGCTGAGCGGCCCGTCGGGCCGGCGCCCCCCGCCGCCCGGATTCGAGTGGCGTAAGCCTCGCGACTGAGCCCCGAGAACGCCGTCCCCCGGGGCGACCCCGCGGCGTCGGCCGCCAAGGCGTTCCGCACCGCGGCGCTCAGCGCCCGTCCCCACCCCTTCCCTTACGGAGCACGCGTCCGGCCAGCACGCCGGTGAAGGCACCGTCCGCGATCGCGGCTTCGCCGTTCACGAACACCCAGACCATGCCCTCACTGAGCTGGTGCGGCTCGGTGAAGGTGGCACGGTCGCGCACCCGGGCCAGATCGAAAACCACCACGTCGGCGGCCGCCCCCACGCGCAGCCGGCCCCGGTCGGGCATGCGGAACACCTGCGCCGGCAGCCCCGTCATCGAGCGGATGGCGCGGGGCAGCGTCACCACGCCCTCCTCGACCACGTAGCGCCGGATCTTGCGGGGGAACGCCCCGTACGACCGCGGATGGGGCACGCCCACACCCCACTCCACGAGCGCCCCGTCGGACGACGTCATCGTCCAGGGCTGCACCATCAGGGCGCGCACGTCGCCCTCGTCCATGTTGAACGACACGATGCTGGGACTGCCCTGCTCGAAGAGCGCGAGAGCCAGATCCAGCGGATCGAGCCCGCGTTCCTCGGCCACCTCGGAGAGCAGGCGCCCCTCGATCGAGGGATCGGGCTCAAAGCGCCGGAACTGGATGCGCGCCGCGCCTCCCCGGCGGGCCAGGTTCTCGGCCATGGCGGCCCGGATGCGAGCGCGCGTCTCGGGCCGCGCCAACCGTGCCCGCAGCGAATCGCCGCCCCCGGCCTGGGCCCAGCGGGGCAACAGCGCCGACGTGAGCCCGGTGGACGAAGCCAGATAGGGGTACTGGTCGGCGTAGACCTCGACCCCCTCGGCCCGCGCCGCGTCGATGCGGTGGACGATGGCGTGGCCGAAGCCCCACACGGGCGGGCCCAGCGCCTTCACATGGGTCACGACCCCGGGCACCTCCGCGCGGCGCGCCACGTCGATGACCTCTTCGACCGCCGCCAGGACGCCGATCGTGTAGTTCGACTCGTCACGGATGTGGCTCGTGTAGGCGCCCCCGTAGGGCGCGGTGACCCTCGCGAGCTCGACCAGCTCGTCGTTGGGGGCGTAGGATCCCGGCACGTAGAACGTGCCCGACGACAGACCCCAGCCCCCCTCCTCCATGCCCGCCCGCACGAGCGCGCGCATGCGCTCGAGTTCCTCGGGCGACGCGGCACGGTCTTCGGCGCCCATCACGGCGCTGCGCACGGACCCGTGGGGCACGAGCTGCGCCACGTTCACACCGAGGCCGTCGGCGAGCAGGCGTGCGCGCTGTTCGGCCAGGTCGGCCATACCGCCCCCGTCGGGATTCACGAAGACGGTCGTGAGTCCCTGCGCGAGCAGCGGCCGCGCGTGGCTGAGGCCCGGCGTGCCGAGGCCCGGCCAGGCGTGGGCGTGCACGTCGATGAAGCCGGGCGCCACGTACAGACCGCGCGCGTCCACCTCGAGCCGGGCCGTGCGCCCGTCCAGGTCGCCCACGGCGGCGATGCGATCTCCCGTGAGTCCCACGTCGGCGGCGAACCAGGGGTTGCCGCTGCCGTCGAGCACCCGCCCGCCGCGTAGGATGACGTCGAAGTCCTGAGCCGCCACAGCCCCGGGGCCCGCGGCCGTCAGCAGCACGGCGGTGAGCAGCGCGGCGGCCGTCCGCAGGCCGCTCGCCCCGCGCTGGGCCGTCATCGCCCGCCTCCCGAGCCCGCAGCCGCCGGTTCCACGGCGGCGGCCGTGCCCTCCCAGTCGGGGTCCGCGACGCCCACCCAGCGCTTGCTGGGCCGGTCGTAATACACCGCGTGCACGCGCCCGAAGGCGCCCACCCGCGGCTGCTCGCGTACCTCCCAGCCCGCCTCACGGAGTGCGCGCACCACATCGGGGCTCCAGCCGACGCCGGGTGTCGTCTCGAGCTCGATGCCGTTGGCCGTAGGGTGCACGCGGGGCGCCGCGAGGGCGTCGGGTAACGACATTCCCTGGTCGATCACCCGCGCCACGGTGTGGACGACCGCCGTGACGATGCGCACGCCGCCGGCGGCCCCCAGAACGAGCACCGGCTCACCGTCCTTCTCGACCAGCAGGGGCGAGATGAATGAGCGCGCCCGCTCGCCGGGCTCCATGCGACCCAGGTAGCCGCCCAGCGTCGCCGCGTAGAGAAAGCCCAGCCCGGGCGTGACGACTTTCGAACCCATCGACGGCCCGATCGTCTGCGTCAGCGCCACCACCATGCCGTCCGCGTCCGCGGCGGTCATGTGCGTGGTGTGTCCGTCGTCGTCCGGGGTCTCGAGGAACGACGCCGGACCGGCCCCGTCTTCGGGCGACGCGCCCGGCAGCCGCACGAGGCGCGCCCGCTCGGCCGCCCACTCGGCCGAGGTGAGCCGCTCGGCCATCTCGGGGGGCCCCATGAGGCTGCGGGCATCCTCCACGGCGAGGGCCAGAGCCTGGCCCACGGCGGCCGCCCAGCTCGCTCCGTCGAGGTTCGCCAGGTCGAAGTGCTCGAGGATCTGCAGCGCCTCGATCGACACGGCGCCCGCGGCCGGCACATAGGTGCCGATCAGGTCGTAGCCCCGGTAACGGCCGCGCACGATGCGCGCGTCGAGCGCCCGGTAGTCGCGCAGGGATTCGAGCGTCACCGCACCGCCGTGGGCCTGGATGTCTTCGGCCATGCGGCGGGCGATCTCGCCCTCGTAGAACGCCTGCCGCCCCCCGTCGCGGATGGCCCGCAGCGTGCGTGCCAGGTCGGGCTGGACCAGGCGCTCCCCGGCCCGGTAGGGGGTGCCGTCGTCATGCAGGAAGACGCGCCTGGTGCCCTCGAACTCGGCCACCTGGCGGGCTGCGAAGGCCTGCCTGCGCGCCTCGCCGGCGAGCAGACGCACGCCGTTCTCGGCGTAATCGATGGCGGGTGCCATGACCACATCGAGGGGCAACGAGCCGAATTCGTCGTGCAGGCGCAGCAGGCCCGCCACCGCTCCGGGCACGCCCACCGTGGCGTAGCCGTACGAGGCCTGCGGAGCGCGGTCGGGGTCGTACGTGGCGGGCGCCTGCGTGGTGGCGTCGATCCCGCGCACGGTGCCGTCGGGAAGGCGCAACAGGATCTGCGTGCGCCCTCCGATGGAGTTCATGCTGCTCTCCACGACCGCGAGCGCGAAGGCGGCGGCCACGGCGGCGTCGGCCGCGTTGCCGCCCCGCTCGAGCATGCGGGCACCGGCCGAGGTGGCCAGAGGCTGGGCGGTGACGACCACGCCGCCCGACGACACCGCGATCTGCGCCGCCGAGGGGTGCTGGACCGCGCCGACGGGCTGCGCGCCGGCCGCGGCCAGGAACGCGGCGGCAGCGACCGCACGGAGGGAAGCAGTGGCCGGGCCACGGCTGCACGCGGGGACGAGGCGATGCATGGGAAGACTCCTTCGGCCGGGCGATGGCCCCGCGCACGCCCGTGCGGCGCCGGGTGCCAGGCGCGAACATGCGTGCCCCCCGGCCGCCGGAGCAACCGGGGGGCACGCGCGGCAACCGCGCCGCAGCGGTCGCGCCCGCTCGCCGGAGCGACCCCTCAGAACCCGAAGCGCGTGAAGTAACCGGCCGTGAGCGCGCCGCCCGAAGGCAGATTCCGCCCGCGCACCGGGAACCGCCAGCCCAGCTCGAGTGAGCCGGCGCCCGTGTCCCACGAGATCGAGGGGGTGATCTGCAGGTATTCACGTCGGGCGTTCCGCACCGGAATGCCCTCGATGACCGGCGTGTCCCCGTCCCATCCCTCCACGATCACCTTGTAGCCGATCCGGCCGGTGTTGCCCCCCACCTGGGCCAGGAAGAAGACCTCTTCGCCGGGGTCCTTGCGGGTGTCTTCGTTCTCCTTACGCCAGCGGTAGCCCACCCACCCGTTCACGTAGTAGGGCGCCGGCCAGAACGAGTGACCCACTTCGCCCATGATCTCCCAGTCGGTCTGCCCCTCGCCCAGGGGGATGATCTCGGCGTCCACGGGCGAGTCTCCGGTGGGCGCTTTGACGCCCCCCCGGATGGCGAAGGGGAAGTCGATGTCGAAGTACTTCAAGGGCGCCACCCGCAGCCACACGTTCGTGTCGCCGATCCCGGTGCGGCTGCGCTCGTCGGCGGCGTCCGTGAAGTCGAGGCTGTTCCAGCTCACGCGCACCCAGACGTCCCAGTTGGGGATCAACCCGAGTGCCGCCGTGGCAAACACCGCGTTCGACACCGCATGCCCGTCGGCGAAGAACGGCGTCTCGTCGGCGAACTGGTCGAACCGGTCGCGCGTGTCGTGATAGAAGTACTGGACGCTGACCCAGCCCTTGCCCGGCTCCTCCACCCACTGCCCGACGACCGCGGCCGGCGCGGCGAGCGCGGCGGCCACCAGTCCCGTGCAGATCCCCACGCCCGCGGGTCGCTTCCCTCTCATGGTCTCCTCCTGGTCACGCGCGGCACCGCAACGCCGCCGCGGGTGGCGGCATCCATGCGCGCGGCTCTCTTCCCGAACCGGGCCTCGCGGGCCGGGGTTCCGGCGCAGCCGACCGGCGCGCGCGCCCAGGCCGACCGACGCGCACCCCGGCCTCAGCCGGCC
>RFGQ01000291.1 GCA_003695865.1 Gemmatimonadota bacterium
AGCGCGAGGCCGAGCGGTTCGAGTGCGAGCGTGACCCGAGTCACCTCGCCGTTGCGGACCTGCACGGTCTTCCGCACGGTCGCGTAGCTGAGCGCGTCGGCGCTCAGCGTGTACGTGCCCGGCTCCACCGCCCGCAGCCGGGCGAAGCCGCCCGCGTCGGTGAGCGCGACGGCGGTGGTGGACTCGATCCGTACGCGGGCCTGGGCGACCGGATCACCCTGGACGGCGTCGACCACGCGCACGTGGATCTCTCCCGGCCACTGCGCCGCGAGCGCGGACTGCGTGCCGGGCACCGCACCTGCGAGGACGACGAGTCCTAGACGGAGGACGGCCGCCCGCGCACCGCGAGCGGCAGAGGACCGACCGGAGGACCGGCCGGCGGCCGCGGGTCGGAGCCCGCCTCGGGTGTGCCTGCAAAAAATCCGCACCTCTTCCCCTCGAAGAGTTGCCAGATCGCAGGCGGACAGGTCTCCTGACTCGAGGCAGCCTTCCTCCGCCTTCCCAGAACCCTTCGCGGATTCCAGTGGCGTCGTGGAGGAGGCCTTGGCGCCGAGGCGCCGCGCCTCACACAGTGGCGGGGCCGTGCCGGATTCTCACCGGCTTCCGAGATGCCTCGCCTGCGTCGTACCGAATTGTCGGGGCGAAGGTAGTGCCGTCACCCGGCCGCGTGCAAGCGGGCGGGGTTCCGGTTCTGAGGCGCGACGTCAGAGCGGGCCGACGAGCTCCCACACGCGATAGATGCCCTCGTCGGCAAGCGGCCTAGCCCGCCGAAACCGAGCCGCCGCAAGGCGCGGTACCGGCAGCCTGCGCTGCACCACCAGCACCATGCATCCCCCCTCTCTCAGGGCCCCCGCGCCGTCGCTGAAGAGTGCCTCGATCACACGGGTGTCCTCTTCCTTGCCGTCGTGATAGGGCGGATTCGCCACGATCAGGTCGTAGCACGCGGCACCCTCGACTCGATCCCCGAGCCGCGCCTCCACGCCGGGTGCATTGGCGGCGACCGCCCGCACGGCGAGGGCGTCGACGTCGAGGGCCTCGACCCGCGCATCGGGCCATAGCGCCCGCGCCGCACGGGCGAGCGGCCCCCAGCCGCAGCCGAAGTCGAGCACCCGCTCGGGCGACCGGTCGAATCCGGCCATCACCCGCACGAGCGCCCGGGTGCCCGCGTCGAGACCGGCGCCTCCGAACACGCCGGGCCAGGTCCGGTAGCGGCCGCCGCATCCCCTCAGGCGCTGCGAGCCCCAGTCGTCGGCCGACAGCTCGAAGTCGATGGCGAACACGTCGGGGCCGCCGTCGGCATGCGCCTCGCTCCGGCGCCCTGCCACCACCCTGCAGTGCCCCCCCACACGAAGCGTCGTCACGTTCTCGGCCACCGCCGCCAACGCCCGATCGGCCGACCGGATGCCTTCGTCGTTGGCGCCGTAGACAGCGATGGTACCACCCGGCCGGGTGCGGGCTGCGGCCGCGTGCACGGCAAAGGCGAGCTCGGCGCGTGACCGGGGCAGACGCACGGCTGAGAGCACCACGGTGCCGTCCGGGGGCCAGGCGCTCACGACCTCGCCCTCGCCGAGCCGGCGCCCCCAGCGGTGCACCGCAGCGCCCCGGTCACCCAGCGCCCGCGCGAGCACTCCTGTGCGGTCGCCCACCACCAGCACGTCGCCCACGGTCTCCTCGCGCGTCGCGAGCGCAGCCGCTGCCAGTTCGGCCGCGGCCCGGTCGCGCCAGCCGCGGGTGCGTGCCGTCACGCTCAGCCGCCCCGAGCCAGCCGAGCGGCCACGTACACGAGCACCACACCCATCAGCGCGTTCAGGCGCGCCACCCACGCCGAAGTGCGGCGAAGGCGAAGCGCCTCGGCCGAGCCTGGAGCCGCCCTGCCCGCCCGCGGCCCCAGCCAGAAGTCGTGGACCGCCGCGAGCACGACCATGATCCCGACCGCAGCGAGCTTCGCTCCCAGGAGCACCCCGGCCCGGCTCCGCCAGAAGGCCGGGCTTCCCCACACCGCACCTCCCCACCACCCCCGGGCGTGGAGGTTGAACGCTCCCGTGGCGACGAGCAGGCCGATGCAGATCCAGCCGACCACCCGGAACGCACGCCCGAGTCGATCGAACAGCTCGGCGCGCAGCGCCGCGTCGTCGACGCGCCGCAATACGGGAGCGCCGACCAGCGCGAAGAAGAGCATGCCGCCGAGCCACACCACGGCAGCAAGCACATGTACGGTCACGCTGAGGTAATACGCCGTCGACATGTGCTACCGCGCCGCGGGGGCCCCGGGGGCCGGACCGGCGCCCGGGTCCGACTCCTCCGATGGGGTGCGTAGCCGCGGCGCACCCGTTTCGTCCATCGTGAGCAGCACGGCTCGTCCGTCGGGAAAGGTGAGCGTGGTGTCGACGTCGAGCACCGGAGCCGTGGCCGCGACGTCGGGAGGCACGGGAGCTTCCGGCCACACCGGCGAGAAGTCAACCGCCACCCGGTGTCGCCCCGGCGTCACCGGAAGTTCGGCGAACACGTAGAGAGGCCTGTCGCCGCGCGCCCCGGGCGCGTGCAGCGTGTCGCGCAGCCGGAGCTCGCCGTCGATGCGCACCCACAGCGCGTAAGGCACCCGCCGCGCCACGCACGCGTTCGGATTGCGCATGTGCTCGGCGAGCCCCTCCTGCTCGGCCCGCGCCGCTTCGGTGCAGTCCTCGACGCTCGTGCCGTCGCTTCTCCACGACAGGCGGAACTCAGATCGTGAGGCGTCGTCGACGGCGGTGCGGTAAGTCGACAGCGACGCCACGGCCCAGAGTCCAACAGCGGCCACCAGCCATCCGACCGCGCGCTTCATCGGTCCTCCCTCTCTCCGGCCGAAACGAGCGGCGGGTCGCACTGAAGGTCGATCTCGATCGCAGCCGGAGCCTCTGCCTCGGCCCGATCGCCGAGCGCCTCGATGCGCCGCCGCAGCGTCGCCAGTCCGTCGGCCACGACCGTTCCCTCCGCCGCCCCCGCCCAGACGAGCGCAATGCGTCGGCGGTCCACGCGTTCCTTGAGCTCGGCTTCGCGGCCCTCGAAGAGCCGCTGCTCCAGCCAGGTCGCGCCCTCTCGATTCCAGCAGTCGCGGGGGGGACACGCCACGACGAGGACGCCCCCCGCCCCCGCCCGCACTAGAAATTCGACCACGGACGAGTGCATGCTTCCGGCGCAGGGTACGGTAAAGACCGGCGCATCGTGCGCTGCGAGCGCCAGCGCCGAGCGGTCGCAGCCCACGAGGACCACGTCCTCCCCGCGGGGGCGCTCACGGTCGATGAACGCCCGCACGGCGGCGAGCTGATCGCGCCCGGTGCGTCCCGCCGGCCCCACGCCCATGGGTGCACACGAGCCCGCACAGATGCCGCAGCTCACGCAGAGGGCCGGGTCCACCCGCGCCACCCAGCCTCCCCTCCCATCCGTCCGGGGCACCATCGAAATGGCCCCGTACGGACAGTCTTCGTAGCACTGTTCGCAGCCGGTGCAGAAGCGCTCCATCACCACCGAGGGCGGCGGACGGCGCTCGGGGGCGGGGCGCGTCAGCCAGGGCACCACTACGAGCAGGCCCGTGGCCGCCAGAAAGGCGCCCCACACGAGGGCGACCGGGGCCTGCCGGCTGGCCGGCAACCAGAAGGAATAGAACCAGTCCAGGTCGAGAGGCTGCCCGAGCACGAGCGGGTTGGCCTGGGGCGCCGCCGTCACCGGCATCACGAGGGCGACCGCGAAGAGCAACGCGACGAAGCCGCCGAGCAACGGGCGGGGCGGAAGCAGGGTCGGCCGCGCGACGCGCGACACGTGGATCCAGAGCGCGAGCCCCACCGCGATGGGCAGGGCGATGTGCGCGAAGAGGTTGAGGAAGAAGAAGGCGCGGGGCATCTCGCGCTCACCCACGAACGCACGCGAGACCGGCTCGGAGAAGAGCGGCAGCGCGTCGAGCAGGCGGGCGCCCTCGGCCGCGAGCGCGAGGGCGTGCCCATCCCAGACCATCACGAAGCCGGTCCACCCGCACAGGAAGAACAGGAACACGAGAAGGGCGCCCGAAAGCCAGGCCAGCGCACGCGCCCCCCAGGTTCTGCGCTGCAGGAACATCCGCAGCGCGTGGACGGCCACCGCCACGAGTGCCGCGTCGGACGCGTAGCGGTGCATCGAGCGGATCCAGCGGCCCGCCAGGGGCTGCGCCGACACCCGCGCCACCGAGCCCCACGGATCCGAAATGCGGTAGAAGACCAGTAGGTAGAGGCCGGTCACCAGGAGCACCACGAGCGCAGACACCGCGATCGTGCCGCTCTGGTAGAGCGGGTTGTACCGCCAGCCGTAAAGGGCATCGCACGCCGCGTCGGCCCGCGCAAGCGCGGCCCGAAGCACCCGTCCGGCCCGTCCTCGTTCGTCTTTCACGTCGTCGTATCCCTGAGTGTCTCGAGCCCTGCGCGGGACCCTCGCACGCACGCCCCATCGCCCCCACCCCGCGTCGCCGGCCCGCCTTCCGCCGCATCACGTGCCCGCACCCTCGCGGGGCCTCCCCGCACGCCGGCCGGCCTCACTTGAGAAGCGATCCCTCTCCGTCTGAAAGGCCTTGCGTATTCAGATTTATCATATCATCATGTCTTTTACAAGATCCGGCGCACGAGGAACCGCCGAGTCGTGGGGAGAGAGGGATTCGCGATGCTGTCACAGACCGCCGTCTACGCGCTACGAGCCGTGCTCTACCTCTCGGAACGAGGGGCGGAGGAGCCCGTGCGTGTGGACGACATCGCCCGGGACCTCGACGTACCGAGGAACTACCTCTCGAAGATCCTGCACGCGCTCGCCCGTGACGGTGTCCTCGCTTCGCTGCGGGGCCCGCGAGGGGGCTTCAGTCTGGCCGTCCCGGCCGCACGACTGCCCCTGGCGCGTGTCGTGGAGGTCTTCGACGACCTGGGCGACGAGCGGCGCTGCCTCTTGGGGCGCCCCGTGTGCAGCGACCACACCCCCTGCGCCGCCCACGCGCGCTGGAAGAGCATCGCTACCCAGGTACGGGCCTTCTTCAGCGAGACGACCGTGGCCGACCTCTCCCCGAACGACGTCGACGCCCTCCGGGCCGTGTCGGCCGTGTCGGGGTCCGCAGGAGAGGACTGAGCCCGCGCGCCGGACCGGTGCCCGGGGACGTCGACCCGAAGGGTCACGTCAACCAGGAGCACCCGATGGATCAGCAGACACCCCCTCCCGAAGCTCGGGCAGCGGCTCAGCCGCCACCCGAGCAGGTGCCGTTGCTGCAGCGGCTCTACGACCGGCCGTTCCTGCTGCTCGCGGCCGGGTTCCTCGTGATGGCGATCCTGTTCACCGCGTGGGGCCTGTGGGAGGTGATGTCCCTTCCGCAGGCCACCCTGCCCTGAAGGAGGCGTCCGCATGTACGCACCGGGTACGACGCCCCCGCAGGGCGTCTGGTGGAAGCCCGCGCACCGCTCGGAAAAGATCTGGTTCACGATCGCCTTCGTGTGGTGCATGATCCTGTTCGCCATGATGCCCTTCTGGCATCTGCGCGGCGGCCAGAACCCGTCGGGCACACGCTCGACCGTGGAGCCGACCGCGTTCGCCGAGCGCGTGCAGGAGTTCATCGACACCTACCAGGTGGGTGAAGACAACGGCATCCCGCTCGTCGAACCCCCGCCCGGCTCCGACATCTACCTGCAGGCGCGCATGTGGTCGTGGACCCCCGTACTGCGCCTGCGCGCGGGTGCGGAGTACACGCTCCACCTCTCGAGCCTGGACGTGAACCACGGCTTCAACCTCTTCCCCTTCAACGTGAACTTCCAGGTGGTGCCGGGCTACGACTACGCGCTGCGCGTCACGCCGACCGAGGCCGGGGAGTTCCAGATCGTCTGCAACGAGTTCTGCGGCGTCGGACACCACCTCATGGTCGGTAAGGTGATCGTGGTGCCCGCCGACGCCCCGGCCGCGGAAGGAGGCGACCGATGAGCGATACGTTCGTGGGTGCCCCTGCGGCGCCGGCAGCCTCCGCTCAGGCCTTCCGCACCTGCCCCACCACGGGGCTCAAGGTGCACCGGCAGGCCGACGCGCTCATCAAGGCGAACGCGGTGGTCGCCACCGTCGCCCTGCTCGTGGGCGGCATCTCGGCCATCCTCGTGCTGCTCACGCGCTGGCAGGCCGTCCATCTGCTGGACGCGACCATGTTCTACCGCGTCCTCACGATCCACGGGATGAACATGCTGATCTTCTTCATCCTGTTCTTCGAGATGGCGGTGCTCTACTTCGCCTCGGCGGTGTTACTCAACTGCCGGGTGCCGACGCCGAAGGTGGCGTGGACCGCGTTCGTGCTGATGGTCGCCGGGGCTCTGCTGGTGGAGTGGACCATGTTCACCGGCAGGGCCGACGTGCTCTTCACATCTTACGTGCCCCTGCGCGCCCATCCCGCGTTCTACGGCGGAGTCATCCTGTTCGCCGTGGGCGCGATTCTGGTGACCTGCATCTTCTTCGCCACGCTCGTCGTCGCGAAGCGGGAGCGCACCTACGAGGGCTCGGTTCCGCTCGTCACGTTCGGCGCCCTCACGGCCGCGATCATCGCCCTGATCACCCTCGCCCACGGCGCGGCCATCTACATTCCGACCTTCTTCTGGTCGCTGGGCAAGATGAACGTCGACCCCGAGGTCTACCGCCTCATCTGGTGGGGACTGGGGCATTCGTCGCAGCAGATCAACGTGGCCGCCATGGTCGCCATCTGGTATCTGCTCGGCGCCCTCACCGTCGGCGCGGTGGTGGTCAACGAGAAGATCAGCCGCACGGCCTTCGTGCTCTACATCCTGTTCATCTCGATGGCCTCGGCCCACCACCTTCTGGTCGACCCGGGCTTCGGGCCTGCGTGGAAGGTCGTCAACACCAGCTATTTCATGTACATGGCGGTGCTCGCCTCGATGCTCCACGGCTTCACCGTGCCGGCCGGCACCGAGCTGGGGATGCGCCTGCGCGGCTTCACGCAGGGAATCTTCGGATGGCTGCGGCGCGCACCCTGGGGTGATCCCGGTTTCAGCTCGATGGCACTCTCGGTGGTGATCTTCGGATTCCTGGGCGGCATCACCGGCGTGACCTTCGGTACCGAGCAGATCAACATCATCGCGCACAACACGCTCCGCATCCCGGGTCACTTCCACGCCACGGTGGTGGGCGGCACCGCGCTCGCGTTCATGGGGATCACCTACTACGTGATCCCGCTCATCTTCCGGAAGCAGGTGGCGTTCTACCGGCTGGCCCAGATCCAGCCCTACCTGTTCGGCATCGGCATGACCGTCTTCTCGATGGCCATGACGTTCGCCGGCACGTTCGGCGTGCCGCGCAGGCACTGGGACATCACCTTCGCGAACGCGCCCTTCGACGTGCCCTTCAGCCCGGCGGTCGACCTGATGATCGGCATCATGGCGGCCGGCGGTCTCGTGGCGGCGCTGGGCGGCGCCATCTACATCCTCGTGACGGTCTGGTCGGTGTTCTTCGGAAAAGCGCTCCCGGAGGGCGACCTTTCTCGCGCTTCCGTGCCGCCGGGCGTCTACCGCGTGCCGGCGCGCGAGCTGCCGACCGAAGAAGTCGAGCTGCGCGAGTATGGCCGTCTGGGCGTGATGCCGGGCACCATGATCCTGGTGTTCATCTTCCTGGTGGCGTTCGTGGTCTACTACTTCGCCAACTGGAAGCTGCTGTCCTTCGTGTGGAAGGTGGGATGACCCCCCGCACTTCTTCCGCGGCGCGCGCGCCCGGGTCCCCCTCGGGGCCCGGGCGCCGCGACGTGTTCCCCCTGGCGGCGCTCGGCGTGCTCGCGCTCGTCACCGTGCTCTGGTGGGCGTTTGCGCTGTGGCCGCTCCCCTCCGAGGCGCCCGCCTGGCTCGGGCGCGCCCGTGCCATCTGCTTCAACACCACCGAGACGGGGCTGCCCGACGCCTCGGGCTGGATCC